>DASQVA010000160.1:0-2441 GCA_035641035.1 Rubrobacter sp.
GATCCACAGGAAAATGCTCTTTCTCGGGGAGGTCTATGAGGATGTCGGAGGGACCGGCGACACCTTTGCGGTATCGGGTGAGATAACGAGACCAGGCCTCTTCTACGCGGCGGCGCCAGGAGGAATCCTCGCGTAGCCGGATCAGCGAGGAGTAGCTGGGGTGTCGCTCGTCGAACTCCAGAGCGAGGTGATAGGGTCTGCGGTCCGCGAGGCGTTTCATGAGGGAGGCCGTAGAGCTCTCGGCACAGTCCTCTAGCAGTACGAAGGCTCCCGCGTCATCCAGCTCGGAGAGCTGGTCGAAGGTCACGTGACCCGCCCCTATGGCGTCCTGGACGGCCCTGAGGAACATCACGTTCGGGATGCGCAGGGCGTGGTGGCCGTAGACGTTGTAGTAGACCAGGTAGCGGGAGAAGACGACGGATTGCAGCGTGCCCACACCTTCTTCGTCCAGCGCCAGTATCGCCTTATTCTCCTGGCCAACGATCCTGAGGCGCTGTATAAGGGACTCCACTTCGACAAGGCCAAAAGGAACCCTGGCCCCCCTGGCGTCGCGGATCAGGCAGTCTAGGGCGTCCACGTTCAGCGAGCCGAACAGGATGTCCCGTAGCAGATGCTCCGTAGGCGTCAGGCTGTGTGGCGGTTTATCCCCGCGCGAGACCAGCCTGAAGACGTTGTGGGGTTCGATGTCCCACTCTGCCCTCAAGACCTTCGCCACCTCGCTGTGTTCGATCCAGCGCCTGCTCAACTCCTTGAGGGTGGGTGCGCCTGGCACCTTGATCCCTTCGATGGAAGTGGCGTAAGGGTATCGGCCAGCGTCTAGCATCAGGGCCGCGGCCAGGGCAGCCCTTACGTCGCGGTCTTCGAGATAAGCGCCCGACTCCGCGATCCGCTTTAGCGTCAGCCCCGCGAGGTGGTAGACGCCAACCGCGTGATCCAGGCGCGTGTGACGGGCTCTCGGGAAGGACCCGAAGGTAAATCCGAGCTGGCTCATGCCCCTCAGGCGTTGCATTGCACCGGTCTCGAGCAGCGTCTTCACCGCCCGATCTATAGAGACGTCCCCCCAGATTACGTCCCTGACTCTTCTGCCGGAGCCCCCGAAGAGCTCCCCAACCGTACCGCTCAATGACGCTCCCGATCTTCTGCTCTCGGCTATTCTAACCAAAATGGACAGACCCGAAAGGATGCCTCGGGTTGGCGACGGGTGTAACATTCTGTTTCTTGAGAGAGGAGGCACCATACACATAGAAGAGGCACAGGCTCTACAGGGGGAGTCGGTGATCCTCAGGCCGCCGCGGAAGTCCGACGTGGAGGTGGTCTACTCCTGGGACAGGGACCCGGAGCTCGCCGCCTGGAACGGACGGTCACCCATCTCCATCTCCCTTTCGGCGGCCCGTCGCGATTACCTGGCCCGTTGGGAGGACCCGAGCGTGAAGACCTTTATCATAGAGGCCCGAGAGGAACCTATCGGCATGGCCACCCTCTATGACTTCCGTCACGATGGCTGCGAACTAGGCATAAAGATCGGACCCGGAAACCTTCGCGGCAGAGGCTACGCTACCGAAGCTGTTACCCTCCTCATAGACTACGTCTTCGACACCCTGGGTCTCGCAGCCGTCCGCGGTTCGACCCTGGCCCACAACGACCGCATGCAGAGGGTCTTCGAGAAGAACGGCTTTGTGCGGGTCGGTGTCGGTTCCCTCCTGAGCCGCTACGATAACCGCCGCTACACCGAGCTCTTCTACGAACGCCGGCAAGAGGATCACAAGCCGTAAGGTAAGATCTCCGCCGGAACCGCCACAGACGTCTACAGAGTCCCTGCTGCCAGTACGCCGATCTGCAGAAGCAAAATGCCGGCTCCCGCAATGCCCCGGCACAGCTTTCCATTCGCTATCTTGCCCTAACCGACTACAATAAGGCTGATGAAGACGCAGTTGGAGCTGAACATCAGGAGCCGGGGCGCGATGAGCGGGGTGCTTACCATGGGCAGCCTCGACCCCGCGTTCGCCGCCGCCACCAGCGTGCACGAAGAGCCTGTGGTCGTAGACCTGCGTACGGTCGAGTTCGTCGAGCCGGCCGGACTCTGCGCCCTCGCTGCACTACTTGAGTACCTGAGCGCGCGCTGCGAGGTGGTGGATCTGGCACTGGCAGGACGCGACGTGCCGGCCTATCTGGAGCGGATGAACTTCTTCAGGTCGTTCGGGGATAGGGTACGCACCAACGCCGACGTGGCCTCTCTTGAGGAGCGCAGAAGGCACAACCCGGGGACGCTGCAGGAGTTGATCTGCTTCCATGGGGAAGAGGAGATACCGGGGATCATCCAGAGGATCTCGGAGATCCTGGAGAACCAGGGCTACCGCCTGCGCGAGCGGGTCGCGATCTGCTCCACGCTCTCGGAGGTCTGCGCGAACGCCGCCGAGCACGGCGTCTCCTCTTTCGGAGCC
>DASQVA010000161.1:0-5374 GCA_035641035.1 Rubrobacter sp.
CGATCCTCCGCCCACTCGCCGAGCAAGGTAGTCTTGCCGAAACCCGCCGGGGCGGAGACGAGCGTCAGCTTGCGCTCCTCAGCGACGGCGAGACTCTCGCGTAGGCGCGGGCGCGCCACCAGGTTGGGGCACGACGATTGGCCTGGCTCGGTTCTTTGCCGGCAGAAGCTTACTACGGAGGTAGATAGTTAGCCACGGTCCCTGATATCGCAGCGGAGTTCCGACCGGCGACGGATCTCCACCCCAGTTCCACCCTTCGGCCGCTGGGGTTCAACCCGACCTCTCGGTAAGGTTATTCCTGGTGTTTCGGTACTCGACAAGCGCATCCTGGGTGTTCTGCGTGCGGGGGCGCGGGCTGTCAGTTCGATCCTCGCCAAGCTCGGGCGCCGACAACCGCACCGAGGCCGTCGCTATCGCCGCCATGCGCGGCCTCATCCGGATGCTCGCTGACCCGAACCCGTACTTCAGTATAGGTAGAGAACCGTACCCCTGCACGATGCGCCGTGTCTTCTCTCGTCGCACCATTAGAGCGTACGGAGAGGATGAATCTTATGTTAGTGAGAAGCCTGCTTGCGGACGTTCTCGGAGGATCGTGTCACCGTGACCGTAACCCCCGGCTTCGCTCGCTTCGGGGGCGCCCAGGGAGCCAGGAATCACACTAGGAGGTACCGCGATGGAAGAAGTGATACCGGGCCTCTACGCCTCGCCACCCGAGACCTTGCCGTTCGCCCCTTCGCTCGAGGTCCGCGCGTTTCTCCTGCGGCGCGATCCCGGCAACCTGCTCATCTACGGCGCCGGCACGCTTACGGCTGACGCCCGCGAGATCGAAGGCGTGGGCGGCGTCTCGCGCCGCTACCTGAACCACCGCCACGAGGCTGCGTTCGCCGGCGACCAGGACGCCTGGACTTTCGGCGCGCCGCTCTTGTGCCACGAGAATGAGCGCCGGTCGGTCTCGGAGAGGTTGGAAGTCTCCGGAACCTTCTCAGAACGCCACGTGGTAGGCGGCGACTTCGAGGTGATTCCCATCCCCGGACACACCCGCGGGGCGACGACATACCTCTGGGACACGGAAGAGCACCGCTGCTTCTTCACCGGCGATACGGTCTATCTCCGCAGGCGCGAGTGGGTGGCCGCGGTGCTGCTAGTCGAGCGACCGCGAAGCATACGTCGAGAGCCTAGAGCTCATCCGTGGGCTGGACTTCGACGTGCTCGTCCCCTGGGCGGCGTCGGCGGGCGAGCCCTATTACGACTTCACCGACGAAGCCGACAGCCGGCGGCGCATCGACGCGATACTGGAACGGGTGCGGAGCGGGGGAGACGCATAGGTGGAAACCTGCCAAGGACGAAAGACGGGGGAGGACCGAGGGGTGACTCGCTGCTCGGGCAAGACACTCGTCCACTGGAACCCTCCGGACAGTCGCGCGGCGTCCGGCACGCCACCTGCGTTATCGCGGGCGGTGGTCAACCAGTTCATCTGTATTGCGGGAGGGGCGGCTATTTGAGCGCGGAGGAGCGGGTCGACGTGGCTCCGGCTGGCTGCTCCGCTACGGGGCATCGGAGGATGGTTTCGCGCTCGAGTCGCCTCCCGTCTCGAACCAATCGTGGTGCGCTCGCCGGCCGGCACCCTGCGATAGGGCGAAATCTCCACCCGAAACTCCACCCAAAGGTTGAGGGGAAGGGCGCGGTGATGACTTATAACTACACGATAACCGAGAACGCTACGAAAGAAGGCTGGAGAACATATGAGTAGAACCGCAACGAAGACCGGTGGGGAGCGAGATCCGAACGACCGGCGACGGTGGTTGGCGCTGCTCTTGGTGTGCGTGGCACAGCTCATGATCGTCGTGGATGGGACGGTGGTGAACGTCGCGCTGCCGGCGATAAGAGGCTCCCTGGGTTTCTCCGAGACGGGGCTCTCGTGGGTGGTCAACGCCTATCTACTTACCTTCGGTGGCTTCCTGCTTCTGGGCGGGAGGGCCGGCGATCTCTTTGGGAGGAGGAGGGTGTTCGCCTTCGGGCTCGGCCTGTTCACGTTCGCCTCGCTTTTGTGCGGGGTCTCGGGCTCGCAAGGGTTGCTGGTGGCGGCGCGCGCCTTGCAGGGCGTCGGCGGCGCGATCATCGCCCCGGCCGCCCTCTCGATCATAATCACCACCTTCAAGGATCCTGAGTCGAGGGCGCGGGCGATGGGCGTCTGGGCTTTCGTGGTTTCGGGCGGCGCCTCCGTGGGGGTCCTGCTCGGCGGCGCGCTCACGCAGACCTTTGGGTGGCCCTGGATCTTCTTCGTCAACATCCCCGTGGGACTCGCCGCGCTCGCCCTCTGCCGCCCGCTCCTGGACCCGGACCCGAAACGCGTTGCGCGAGATCCCGGCGCGTCGGGCGGCTTCGACCTGCCCGGCGCCTTCCTCGTAACCTCCTCCATCGTGGCCGCCGTCTACGCGATCGTCGGGGCCGCCCAGAACCCGCCTGCGGCAACCGGACTCATCCTGGCGCTCTCCGCGGCACTCATGGCCGCCTTCGCCGCCGTCGAGCGGCGGACCAGAGACCCGCTCGTGCCCCCGGGCGTCTTCGCCCGCTCGCGCAACCTCACCGCGAGCAACGCCATCATGGCGCTCGCGGTCGTTGGAATGTTCGGTTGGTTCTTCTTCAGCGCGCTCTACCTCCGGAGGGTTCTAGGCTACGACTCGCTAGCCACCGGGCTTGCCTTCCTGCCGGCGACGCTCGCGCTCGGCGTGATCTCCCAGGGCCCAGCCGCGAGGGCCGTGAAGAGCTTTGGGATCAAACGCACCATAATAGGTGGGCTCGGCCTGATGGCCCTGGGGCTCCTGCTCTTCGCTCGGGCGCCGGCCGATGGACGCTTCCTCCTGGACGTCCTACCCGGGATGCTCGTCCTCGGGGTGGGGGCCGCGTTCGGGTTTATGGCCGTGATCCTGGCCGCAACCGCCGACGTCCCGGAGGAGGAGGCGGGGCTTGCATCGGGCCTCGTGAACACCTCCCAGCAGATGGGTGGCGCCCTGGGCCTCGCGGCGCTCGCCGCCGTCGCCGCCTACGTCACGGGCTCAGCCGACCCCGAAGGTAACGTAGCCGCCCTCAACGCCGGCTACCACGCCGCGTTCCTCGCTGGAGCGGGCTGCGTCGTCCTCGGCGCGCTGTTCGCCGCCGTCCTGCTCCGACTGCCAGCGGGAGCGGGCCCGGAATGATCGGGCATCGGCGAAACGCGAGAAGGAGAGCACGCGAGGAGAAGTAGACTGGGGACGCACGAGCGCCCCGCGCTAGAAGGGACGGGGGAGACGAGGGATGATGGATCTGCAGGTGTTCAAACAGCGACGCGAAGAGCTGATGCGCGAGGTGCGTCAAGACCGCCTGGCGAAGGATCTGCGGGGTTCCCGCGAGCGCCGCGTGACGGGCCTTGCGCCTTCCCTGGTGTGGGAGATCCGGAGGGGCGTGGGCAACCTACGCAAACTCTCGAGACGCCTGAAGAAACCCGATCACGAACGCAAGGAGACTTCCGGTAGGTGAGGCTTGGCCGTCCGCAGATGCCGATGGCGCGCCACCTTCGTCGCTGTCGCGGCGCTGACAACGCGCGGGAGGTCACGGGCGTCTGGGACGAGGCTCGTTAGGAGTGCTCGTCTTGTAGAGGCAAGGGTTTGAGACGACCATAGAGTTGGTTCCGACAAGGAGGTTCTGCGAATGAGGGCTCACGTGTTGGTGGGCGGCGGCTGGCTGGGGGGCTGGTGCTGGCAGAAGGTCGCCCGCCGGCTGCGAGAAAACGGCCACGACGCCTATCCCGCTACCCTCACTGGCCTGGGCGAGCGGGTGCACCTCGCCTCTCCCGAGGTTGACCTCGAAACCCACATCACCGACGTGGTGAACCTTATAGAGTACGAGGACCTCAACGACATAGTTCTCGTCGGGCACAGCTACGGGGGAATGGTGGTCACGGGCGCGGCGGACAGGATCCCTGAGCGCATCTCCGAGCTGGTGTACCTAGACACAGCGCCGCTCCCCGGCGGGACCCTTATCGAGAAGTTCCCGCCCGAAGCCAGGCAGCGCGTAGAGAAACAGGTAGAGGAATCGGGCGACGGCTGGCGCTTTCCCATGCCGCCCCGGGAAGAGTTGGCCAACATGGCCAGCCTCGAAGGGGTAGACGAAGATCATCTGAGGCTGCTGTACTCTCGGGCCACCCCGCAGCCCTTCGGCACCTACACCCAGCCGCTGCGGCTCAAGAACCCCGCCAGGGAAGCGCTGCCCAAGCTCGGCATCGTGTGCAGCTTCTCGCTGGCCCAGGTGCGGCAGATGATCGCCAGCGACAACCCCCAGTTTCGCGGGCTCGCCGGTCCCGAGTGGCGGTTTGTCGAGCTACCCACGGGGCACTATCCGATGTTCTCCAGGCCAGAGGACCTGGCCGAGCTGCTCCTCGGTCTGTCGTCGGAGAAGCCCGTCCGAGACGAGGCTCGTGCGACTTAGCGGCGGCCTGTCCGAAGCTCACAGAACGGGCTCCGAGGTGCAGGCGTGAGAGGCGAGATAGTCGCGCTGTTGGCCCGCCACCTGCCCGGCTACGAGGTACGGTCCGTGGCCACGGTGGGCGAGGGCCTGGACAACGCCGCCTACGAGGTCAACGGCGAGCTCATAGTCCGGGTCAGCAAGGAGCCCGACCCCGCCGTCCGAAGCGGGGCGACCCGGTGCGAGGCGGCGGTGCTGGCCGCGGTGGCCGGGCTGTCGACGCTGGCGGTCCCCGAGCCAGTATTCGCGGACGCAGAGGCGGGCGTCATCGCGTATTTCAAGCTCCCAGGCCTGCCCATGATAGACCACCCCGTGGCCGAGCCCGCGCGGCTGGCGCCCGTCCTCGGCGCGTTCTTGGGTGGCCTTCACAGAGCTCCCCTGAAAGAGGTAGAGCACTTGGTTGAGCGGGACTCCTACCCGCTTGTAGCGTGGTTGGAAGACGCGGAGAGAGACTACCGGCAGATCTCGAGGCGGTTGCCGGCGGCGTACCGCCGACTCGTCGAGACTTTCCTCGGCAGCACCCCGCCCGCGGAACCCCGCGCCGAGGCGTTCTGCCACAACGACCTCGGGGCGGAGCACGTGCTGGTGGACGCGGGGGCGAATGTCGTCACGGGCATAATCGACTGGGCCGACGCGGCCATCACCGACTCGGTTCGCGACCTCGCGCTGATCTACCGGGATCTCGGCCCCGAGGTCTTCGAGCCGACGCTGGCTCACCACGGGGGTCGGTTCGACGGGGCCGATCGCGAGCGGGCTGTCTTCTACGCCCGCTGCAAGCTGCTCGAGGACGTAGCGTACGGCCTTCGTACGCCAGGCGCGCACGGATACGCGGAGCTCGGCATGGCGAACCTCGACCGGACCTTCGGGAACCTCG
>DASQVA010000162.1:0-28956 GCA_035641035.1 Rubrobacter sp.
GCTCTGCAGAGCGGGCATCTCTCGGGGGCGGCGCTCGACGTCTTCGAGGTCGAGCCGTTGCCGCAGGAGAGCCCCTTGTGGGAGCTGGAGAACGTCATCGTGAGCGCTCACACGACGGACGTGGTGCCGGAGTTGATCAACGCTGCGCAGACGGACCTCTTCTGCGATAACCTGCGGCGGTATCTTGCAGGCGAGAGCCTGATCAACGTCCTCGACAAGCGGCTCCTGTACTAAGCTGGTCCGTCCATCTCCCCGACCCGACCTCGTGGCGCTCCCGGAAGGGGCGAGCTTGAGAGAGCTAGTCTCGGTCGCGGCGCCGGGCAGGTACAGTCGCTACCCGGTCCATCAGAGTGATTCCCCCGACCGCCTAGTCGACGCGGTACACGTCAAGGACGTCCTCCTGAGCACCGTCGAGTCTAAAGGCAGCCTTAAAGCCGAAAAGACGGCCCGCGACCTGAGGCGCGACGTGCTCACGATCCCCGAGAACCGTCACATAGACGAGCTCCTGGAAGGACCCCCAAAGGCAAAATCTTCAATGGCCGTCGCAATCGACGAGTGGGGCTCCTGCGAGGGCCTCTTTACTCTGGGAGGCATCGTCGAGGAGATCGTCGGCGGGATCCGGGAGGGGTTCGACGACGAAGAGCCCGTCGTCAAAGAACTGGAGGACGGCACCTACCGCATGGACGCCCGCATCCCGATAGGAGAGGTCAACGAAACCCTCGGCGCCGGCTTCGAGGGCCAGACTTCGAAACCGTCGGCGGCCTCGTGCTCGGCTAGCTGGGCCACGTACCGGAGATCAGGGATGAGGTCCGCCTCGGCGGCTATCTTGTGCGCGTGGACGACAGAGACGGTCCCTAGGTCGCTCAGATCGTCTTCCGCCTCGCGGACGAGGAGCAGGAGGGCGAGACCCAGGCCTGCAGTGAACCTGGCGGGGGTATAACGCAGTGACGCTCAAGGTAATAAGCGTCGACCACGTCTAGTTGACGGTATCCAACCTACGGGCCTCCGAAGAGTTCTACGACCACGTGATCGGCGTGATAGGTTTCCGTAAGAGGCGGGGAACCATCGGCGGGGATCCCCGCGGCCACTACTACAACAGGCACTACGGCCACCCGCTGAGGTCGGCGAGGGAGGACGCTCCCGATTACGACCGCTACTCACCGGGGCTGCACCACTCTTGCTTCAGGATGATCGACAAAGTCCCCGTAGACCGCACCACCAGTGAGCTCGGAGAGGCGGGCGTATACGTACCGGAGCCCCGCTATTACCCCGAGTATACCCCCGACGTTCATTGCCGATCCGGAAGCGTCCGGCTGGAGGTAACAGACCTCTGGGAGATCAGGCGCAAGCTCGTGTATGACTGGGAGGATAGGACCGGCCCCTGAGGAAACCGAGGAGCACCGGCGCGTCGGGGTCGCTACACGAACGAGACGTAGATCGCGACTGCCACGGCGGTGAAGACCACGCACAGTATGAACATCTCCCTCAAAGGCTCACCTCCTGAGGATCTCCTACGGCTGTACCGGGTCGCGTTCCTGGAGGGAGTAGAGCCTGGTGTAGAGGCCTCCGGAGGAGATCAGCTCGTCGTGGGTCCCGCTCTCGGCGAGGCACCCGTCCTCGATCACGAGGATCTGATCCACGCTCCGTACCAGCCTGAGCTCGTGGGCTATGACAAAGGTCGTCCTCCCCTCGGTCATAGCTCGCCAACTCTCCTCGACCGCCGCCGCGGCCTCGGCATCCAGGCCCGACTGGGGCTCGTCCAGGATCAAGATCGGGGTGTCCCTAAGCATGGCCCGCGCGATGGAGATGCGCTGCCTCTGGCCCCCGCTCAAACTCTCCCCGCGTTCGCTTAACAGGGTGTTGTAGCCCTCCGGCAGCTCCCTGACGAAGCCGTCGGCCCCGGCGAGCTCAGCGACTGCCTCGACTTCCTCCCGGCTCGCCCCAGGGCGCCCGTAGGCGATATTCTCCGTCACCGTCGCCCGGAAAAGCATCGGGTCCTGGGGCACGAAGGTTATGGAATCCCGCAAGGATTTGAGGGTGAAGTACCTTACATCCTCCCCGTCGATGAGCACGCGTCCCCCCTGCGGGTCGTAGAGGCGGGCTATGAGGCTCGTGACGGTGGTCTTGCCTGCGCCGCTCACCCCCACGAGCGCGACCCGGCTCCCGGCCTCGACGTCGAAGCTGACGCCGCGCAACACCTCGCCAGCCTCGTCCTCATAGGCGAAGCCCACGTCTTCGAAGGTCACCCGGCCGTCGAAGGCGGGCGCGGCTCGGGCGTCGGGGGAGTCCTTCACGGTAGGCTCCGCATTCAGGAGTTCGATGATGCGCTCGCCGGAGACGAGGGACTTGCCGATCTGGTTGACCTGCCGGCTCAGGGCCCACAGGGGCGAGAGGAACAGGCCGAGGTAGAACACGAAGACCGTCAGGTCGCCCAAAGAAAGGGCGCCAGAGAGAACCTGCCACGCCCCGAAGTAAGTAACGAGCGCGGTCCCGAGGCCTCCGACGACGCCGAGCACGGTGCTGAACTTCGCCTCTATGACGGCGCTGTCCACGCTGGCGCGTAACGACTCACGGCTCTCGACGCGGAAGCGTTCCATCTCGTCGTTCTCACGGGCGAAAAGCTTCACCGCCCGGATGCCGGTTATAGCCTCTTGCATGACGCTTGCGATCGCGCCCTCCCTCGTCCTTACGATCCGCATGCGCTCGACGAGCGACCTCCGGTAGCGGCTGACAGCGAGGAAGAGGAAAGGGACGGTCACGAGGGCGAGCAGGGTGAGCTGCCAGTTCAGCCACAGCATGACGACGAGCATACCTAGCAGGATCATGAAGGATGACAGCACCTCCACAACCGAGTCCACGAGCAGGCTGCGGACCTCCTTCACGTCACTGGTGACACGGGTTATGGTGTCGCCCGTGCGCTTCTTGCCGTGGTAGTCGAGGCCTAAAGCGTGGACCTTCGCGTAGAGGGCATCACGCATGTCGAAGACCGTCTCCTGGCCGAGACGCTGAAGCAGGTAGCGCCGGAAAGATGCGACGGTCCGGGTGACCGTGAAGATCAGAACTATCAGAAGCGCGATCCCGGCGAGCAGCAACGCCTCGTCCGCCAACACGTCGGGAACGAAGGCCGGAGGCCGCTTGTTGTCTGTCAGTACGTAGTCGATGGTCAGCGCCAGCGGCCACGGTTGGGCCAGGCTCGTAACCGTCTCCAGCAGCAGGATCAAGAGCGCCAGCAGTAGCCCCCTGCGGCGCGGTTTCAAGAACGGCGTGAAGTAAGAGAGAGTCTCTTTCGTACGCCGCAGCCCGGCGCGCAATTCGTTGAATCTTTTCACCCGGATAGGATACCGCACCGCCGGTGGGTAGAATGTGCGAGCCGCTACCGACGAGAATACGGAGGTACCTTACTTTGACGCGAAGCGTGCTGGCAGCCGTAGAAGACCTGTTGTTCAGGAGCAAGATCTCAGAGACCGCCTCCCAGCTCGGCATCGAGACGTCCTTCCCCCGCAACCCCCGAAAGCTCCTCGCGGCCATCCGCGAGTCCCCGCCCGACCTCCTCATCCTCGACCTCAACTCCGCCCGCTTCGACCCGCTCTCGCTTTTAGGAGACCTGAAGTTTGACGAAGCGACGAGGAAAGTAACGACCGTCGGCTTTCTCTCGCACGTCCAGAAGGACCTCGCCGTAGCCGCGCGCGAGGCGGGTTGCGACCGTATCTTGGCCCGCAGCGCCTTCACAAAGAACCTGCCGGAGATACTGGCTGGCCGCACCCCCGATACCCTCGACGAGGCCGGCGTTGGCTGAGAGCGAACCCTGGGAGCGCCTCGGCAGCGAGAGGCTTATGCAGACGCCGTACTTCTCGCTGCGCTCCGATCGGCTGCGGCTTCCAACTGGGGCCATCAAGGACCCGTACTACGTCATCGAGCGCCCGGACGCGGCCATAATCTTCCCCCTCACGCAGGGTGGCGATGTGGTCCTCGTCCGGCAGTACCGGCCGCCTCTACAGGGTATGGAGCTGGGCCTGCCCGCAGGCCTCGTCGAGGAGGGGGAGAAGCCGGAGGCCGCCGCCCGGCGCGAGCTGCTGGAGGAGACCGGACACTCGGGCGGCGAGTGGGAGCTTCTGGGCTCTCTGGCCTCCTCCCCGAGCCTCAAGGACAACCGCGCTCACCTCTATCTCGCCCGCGGCGTCGAGGGGTCGGCCGCCCCCGACCCCGACGAGCACGAGCTGGTCGAGGTGGTGAAGGCGCCGGTGGGGGAGCTTCTGAGCTTGGTGCGGTCCGGGGAGATAGTAAGCTCCAGCGGCGTCGCCGCCGTCATGCTAGCCCTGGAGCGGCTCGGCGCCCTAAGCGTAGCGACTTAGACGTCACGTCCACTCGGTTGTTGGTCGGATGACCGTCATCTTCCATAACGTCGCGCCGGAGGACTAGAAATAGCAGCCTACGGTTAAATGGAGCTAGGAACGCCCGAGAAGTGCAAGGGAGCATGTCTTTGGGGGCTTGTGTACGCGGCCACCGGCTGGCCGTTGCCGCCGGACGACAATAGCCGCTGAGAGCGCGCAACCGAGCATCGAGGTATCGCATGAGTCCCTGCCCCAGGATGGACACCAAGATATTACGGTTTTCCGAGGTGCTCTCGGCGCTATTCACTGACCCTGGACGGGGTAGAAGGATAGCCTGAGGGGCACACCGTTCGCTCGTACTTTATAAAGATGACGATAGCCTGAGGCCCCGGACTGACCGAGGAAGAGCGCTCGGCGCTCTTCTACGGTTTGCTGCTCAAGGGCGTCGGGTGCTCCAGCAAAGCTTCCAAGATGTCCGCCCTCATCGACGCCGACGACGTCGAGGCGAAAAGGCGGGTAAGCGTTGACTCGTAGACGCTTGGCCCCGTGTGCGGACAGTGTCGCCCCGAAAACCAGGCCACCATTCCGTTCAGCTTGGGAATAGCATGTGCGTTCTCGCCCAGACGGTCGAGGTCTTCTACACTGCCTACGGCTCAGCCGCAGTCGAGAAGGTGGCGAGGGTCCGCAGCGGCAGATGGTTCGACCCGGATCTGTTGGGCGTCCTCATCGCTGAAGCGCGGCGGACTGTGGCAAAGCCTGCCGCGAGAGGACTTGAGGCCCGAGATTCCGCGTCCAAAACGTGCGAAGCGCGTCCTATTAGTCACCCTGGAGCGTGTGGGCCTCATCTCCCGCGCCTTCGCCGAGATAAAGAAGCACCAGAGGCAATAGTAAGTCAGCCTCTCGCGTATCACATCGTTTAGGGGCATAGCCGAGACCGCAGCCAATTACCACCAGAAGCTCGATGGCTCATGGACTCGGGCTACCACCGCGGGCTGAGGACGGAAGAATCGGACCTGCCCTCACGCATCCTGGCGGTCGCCGACGTCTATGACGCCCTCACCCAGAATCACTCCTACCGTGAAGCTTTGCCGAAAGGGCGTTGGAGATCCTGACCAGAGAGCAGCGAACAGCTCTATCCAACGCCCGTGGCCGGGCTCGACGAACTTGCCGGGGAGGACGCCCTCTAGAGCGGTTCTCCGAAGGGCAATCCTTCGAGAACCGCCGCGCCGTCAGGCTTCGGCATCAACTTTCAGCGAAAGTGAGAGCAGAAGAGATTTGCGGGGAGGTCCGGCGCTCTGCAAACGCCTTGGGGGACCGATGACCAGACCCCGCCGGTCCCAGAGGCCCAGTCTCCGGTGGGACCGTCCGACCGTCCGCGGCCAAAACGAAGGCCCGGTGCCGTGAGCTCCAGGCCTCCGTCAAACGCTCTAGTCTGGTTCTAGCAGGTGAAGGAGCTGCCGCAGCCGCAGCCGCCTTGGACGTTCGGGTTGTTGACGGCGAAGCCGGCGCCCATAAGGCCGTCCACGTAGTCGAATTCGGAGCCCATGATGTAGGGGACGCTCATGGCGTCGATCAGAACCCTGACGCCCTTGGTCTCGAGGACCTCGTCATCATCGGCGATCTCGTCGTCGAAGTAAATGCTGTACTGGAACCCAGAGCATCCGCCGGGCCTGACGCCGATGCGCAGTGCGAGATCCTCCTCGCCTTCCTGGGCCATGAGGGCCTTAACTTTCTCGGCGGCGTTGTCGGTAATGTTGACGATGGTGGTCTCTTGCTCTTGCTGCATCAGCACCTCCAGTGCTGTAGTCGGTCCCTTGATGGCGAAATTATTACACCGCCGCCCGTATACTTCAACGCCGCCTCTCGAAGACCCCGCGCAGCGCTTTACCGAACCCGACCTTATGGTCGGACGCGCCTTTCCTCAGCCGCACCAGCAGCGAGGCGGGGTTCAAGGCCCCCAGCACCCTCTTCCAGCGAGGCAGGCGTCCGTAGGCCCGCAGGGCCCCCATGTATGCGGAGGAGACGCGGCCGAGCCCGCCATCGGAGGAGCGCCCTGAGTAGAGGTGGTCCGTATAGGCTCGGGCGAACTCGCGCATTGGCCCTTCCTCTACACCCGCGGCCCCAGCGAGGAGCATGACCCGCTCCGTGGGGGTAAGGGCCGGCGAGTCGGCGCTCCCGACTTCGCCGGAGGGCAGCACGTCGCGCAGACGACCAGCGAGGTCCCGGTATAGGTCCTCGGGCCGGCCACGGGCGAGGAGCGCTCTCTTGAGGATAGGGACGGCCGCCGAGAGCAGGACAGGCACGACCAGAAAGAAGGGCCACGCCGGGAGATTATCCTCCCCGGAACCGTTGGTGCGTTTCTCTTCCGGGGTGCCCGGATCCTGCTGTTGGGGCGTAAGTCCTCGAGAACCGTCTAGCCTCTGGCGCTGCTCGATGTTGCTCTCCGGGCCGACGAGGGCCGGGGATCCGGGGGGGAGGGCGGGTCGTTCGGCATTCTCCTGCATCGCCTGCGGCATCGAGAAGCCTGGGGTCGGGTTGAAAGGATACCAGCCCACGCCGGGAAAGTAGACCTCAACCCAGGTGTGCATGTTGCTCCCCGTGATTAGGTACTCGTCCGGGCCGACCACCTCTCCCGAGGTGGAGCCGTAGACGACCCGCGCAGGTATCTCCATCTCCCGCAGGATGAGCGCCATGGAAGTTGAGAACTGGGTGCAGAAGCCTTCCTTGCCGTCGCCCAGAAATTCCTCTATGGCCTTATCCGCCCGGCGGTAACTCACGTCCAGGTTGTAGAAGAAGCCGCCGTCGTGGATCAGGTACCGCTCTACGGCGCGGGCCGTGTCGTAGGGCGTGTCAGGACCGTAACGGCGCATTATCCTCTCGCCCGTCTCCTCGACGACGGGCGGGTTGTCCTCGGGGAGCTGCAGAAACCTCTCCCGCACGGGAGCCGGGTAGTTTACGCCCGCGCCCCGGAGTTGGCCGATCGTCGGCTGCGGGATCTCCGAGATCAGCGAGTAGAAGCTACCCTCTGTAAACGGCTCGTCCAGCGACCAGGAGCCGTCAGAGTTCTCGATAGCCTCGAACTCGGAGACTTGCTCGATCTTGTACCCTCCGAAGATGAGGTCTGTCTTGGCGTTGAGGACCTGTACTCTTTGGCGGACGATGTGGGTATCTATATCTTCGGAGATCTCCGCCCCGTCCTCGGCGCCGGGCTCCGTGGTGTCGGACCAACGGACGCCGTCGAAATAGTCCATGGTTCCCCCGCGCCAGAGCAGTGGCTCCGAACTCTCCACCCTTAAGAGCTCCGCCTCCCTCCCCGCGGTGAGGTAGTCTCCGACGTCCGCCTGCACGTCGAGGCGGGAGGTCCCCCCGGTTCCAATGCGCGTCCAGTCTATAAGTCCTGGGCTGACCGTCGCATCCGAGAGAGGCATCCTCGGCACCAGGATCACGAGCGCAACTACGACGCTCCCGGCCACCACCACAGCCCTTCCCGGGCCGTCAGTGCCGGCCGCGCCGGCCGAGATGAGAAGGGCCACGGCGGAGGCCAGGAAGACGGCGAAGAAAGGTCCGGCCCCGTCCTCGAAGCTGACGGTCGAAAGCACGCCTATGGTGAGGCCGAGCACGACCACAGAGACCACCGGGCTCCCCTCGTACAGGGTGGCCGAGGTGGCGAAGGTCACGACTATCATGATGACGGGGATAAACACGACGAAGAGCCCGGGTGCCAGGTCGTAGGGTACGGGCTCGGCGTACAGGACGTTCGCCGCCCCGTAGACGTCGTTTCCGATCCTGAACCCGAACTCCCTCCATTTGGAGGGCGAGAAGATCGGCGGCACGCCGTAAGCGGCGAGCACCGTGTAAAGCGCCGCGGCGGGCACCAGCAACAATAAGCGGTATCTGCCCGCAGACCCCACGGCCGCCGCCACGGCCGCGGCGAGAAACACGGGCAAAAAGGCCTTGTAGCCGGCTATGATCGCGACGACGGAGAAGTACCCGAACCCGCCCTCGGCCCCGTCGTAGGTCTCGCCCGTGAACAGTATGCTGAAGGCCCCGCCGGTCGCCAGCGCCGCCGCGTACAGGCAGATCCTGACCCGGAAGTTCCTCACCGGAGGGCCCCCAACTCGCGGCTCCCTGAGAGCCCGCCCACCCCCACAGGGTAACTCACGACGCGCACCGCAGCCCCGGCGGTCTCTAGCCGGGCTATGCTCCGCACGAACTCGGCCTCGCGGTTCTGCGCCACGCCCCCACTGCCAGGGGGCGTCCGGTACGTGTGGGTCGCGAGGGCCACCACAATCACCGAGAGGCCCGCCTCCTTGAGCTTGCGGACGGAGGCTGGCAGCTCCTCGTCACGGGTGCGCGAGATGAGGACGACGCCCTCACCGAGGGTCCCCCGCTCCGCGAGCACGGCCTCCCCCATAGGCCGCCCCCCGTCGGCCCGCACCGTCGCCAGGAGCCTCATAGCTTCCCAGTAGAGCGCCTCGTCGGCGCCGAACTCTGTGTAGGAGCCTTCCCTGTCCGTGGCCAGGAGGCGGGCCGGCAGGCGTTCGCGTGCGAGGTGAGCGATCACGGAGGCCGCGGCAGAGACGGCATCCTCGACCTCGGTATCCTGGGTCCTTATCCCCTCGCGGCGCAGGTCCAGGACGACCGTATGGCGGTGCGGGGCCTGGAGGGAGAACTCCTTGACGAAGAGCTCCCCGGTACGGGCCACGCTCTTCCAGTGGATGTGCCGCCGGTCGTCGCCCCGACGATACTCCCTAAGACCCGCGAACTCCTCGCCTCGCCGCCCACGCGAGCCCCTGGCGCCGGCGTCCACGTTGCCACCGCGCAGGGGAAAGTCCCGCAACTCGTGGGTCCTCGGGTAGACGATTACCTCCATCCTCTGCTCGAAGCGGCGGGCGAAGCTCAACAGGCCGAAAGGGTCCGCGACTCTCACCTCGGCAGGCCCAAGTTCGTAGACGCCTCTGCGGGCGAAGTCGAGGGGCGCCTCTATCCTGCTCTCCTCCCTCCCCCTTGAGAGCGGAAACTCGAAGCCGCGCGGCTCCGGGAGGCGGTCCACCACACCCGCCCTCGCGGCCCCGAAGCGCGAGCGCTCGAGCAGGAGGTTCACCTTCGCCGGATCCCCTGCCGTGATGCGCGTTCCCGAAGGCAGGGCGCGGGAGTAGAGAAGGCCGCGGGAGCTTACCACCCCGAGGGCGAGGGACGCGAGCGGCAGGGCAAGTAGCGCGTAGGCCAGCTGGTGGAACTGGGTCGTCCCGATCAGGCGGGCCACGAACAGCGTTACGACCCCAGCAGCGAGTGCCTGCCAGCCACGGGCCGTCGGCCTGACGGAGAGCCGCGAGTCGTCCGTCCGGAGCACGGGCCCCCTACACGGCCTCGGTCACGGGCACGGAGCGCAGGATCTCCTGGACTATCCCGTCGGTGATTCCGGTCGCGCCCAGGCCATTGTCCGAGCTAGTGCCGGCGGTGGGGATGATCCTGTGTGAGAGCACGCTCGACGCCATCGCCTTGACGTCGTCGGGCGCGCAATAGGAGCGACCGTTCGCCGCCGCCCTAGCCCTGGAGGCCGAAAGCAACATCCGGCTGGCGCGCGGGGAGGCGCCAAGATAGATCTCCTGGTGCTCGCGGGTCGCCGAGGTCACGGAGACTACGTACCTGAGGACCGCCTCGCTGGCGTAAATCTCCTCGACGAGGGCGCGCATCTGTAAGACCTCCTCCAGGCTCACAACCGGAGAGAGGTCCGAGACGGGATCCTGGGAGAGCTTGAGCATCTCGGTCTCGGCGTCCTCGTCCGGGTAACCGACCCGCATCTTGACCATGAAACGGTCGAGCTCCGCGTGCGGGAGCGGGTAGGTGCCCTCGTGCTCGACCGGGTTCTGGGTCGCCACCACGCAGAAGGGCTGGGAGAGGTGGCGCGTCACCCCGTCGACTGTCACCGAGTTCTCCTCCATCGCCTCCAAGAGGGCGCTCTGGGTCTTGGGGCTGGCGCGGTTGATTTCGTCGGCCAACACCACGTTGGCGAAGACCGGCCCGGCCCAGAACTCGAAGTCCCCCTCGCCCTGGTTGTAGACGTTGAGGCCGGTGACGTCGGCGGGCAAAAGGTCGGGGGTAAACTGTATCCGCCTGAACTCAGCCCGCACTGAGCGGGCGAGCGACTTGGCGAGCAGGGTCTTCCCCACGCCGGGGACGTCCTCTATAAGAATGTGGCCCCCCGCCAGCATCGCCACCACCGCAAGAAAGACGCCCTCACGCTTGCCCGAGACGGCGCGCTCGACGTTTCTGACGATACGTGCGACCCTCTCCGCGAAATCATTGTAGTCCAAAGAAGTCCTGTTCGTATTCGGGTGACGGACAAGATTATAGTCCATAGCCGTCAGTCAGAGGCTTCAACGCTGCAGGCGTCAGGTTTTCGCTGAGGTCTGATGCCCGAAACCTGATATCTAAAATGCCGGCTCCATGGGCGAGGCCCCGCCGTAGAACTGATCTACGTAGCGACGCTGCACGTCGTTGAGGTCGCGCGAGTACCAGACCATCACGACGTAGCGCGGCTCCTTCGGGGTGGTCTTCGGGTACATGCCGCACTCCATCGGGAGGCGGTTACCCTTGCGAGCGTTGCATTTGGTGCAGGCAGTCACCACGTTATCCCAGGTGTTAGCTCCACCGCGCGAGATCGGCTTGACGTGGTCGCGGGTCAGGCGGTCGCGACGGGCCAGGTCGTTACGGTGCCTAGAGCAGTACTGGCAACGGTAATTGTCGCGGGCGAAGAGGATCGCGTTGGTCACGTGCTTGCGCAGGCGGCGGGGTATCTCGACGTACTTGACCAGCCGGATAACCAGCGGATAAGGGTACTCGATTCTCTCTGACCGGAACCGGCGGTCAAGGTTCGCCTCGACGATCTCGGCCTTTTCGGAGACGACGAGGACGATAGCCCTCTTGACCGGCACCAGGGCCACGGGCTCGTAGCTCGCGTTGAGCGTCAAGCATCGTGCCACGCCAAGATCTTAACATACCCGGATGCTTGCCGACACGGGATCTCGCTAAGGGCTGGTCGTTTCAGCCCTGCGCTCGTCTCCCACCAAGTACTAGAGACCGGCCGGCCGAGTCTTCGGAGCCTTCAGCACGGCCTCCAGGATGGGCTTCGCCGAACCACGGAAGGGGTCGGCGGCGGGGAGGCCGGTCTCATCGGTGACGGAGGCGATAAGCTCCGCGGCCTCTCCCTCGCAAAACCCCCTGGTGTTGAGGCTCACGGCGACCACGGGCGCGGGCTTGACCAGCGAGGCGACCTCCTCGTAGAGGCGGGCCACGTGGGAAGCGGACGGACGTGGGACGTCGCGAAAGACCTCGTCGGTGGGGTCGGCGGCGCAAAGGATCAGGCAGTCGGGGCAGGAGCCGTGCAAGAGGCCAAGCGTAACCCCCGAATAGGCAGGGTGGCCCAGGGAGCCCTGACCCTCGACCAGGATGAGATCGGGCGAGGTTTTGGCCGCCTCCAGCACAAGCTGTTCGGAGGCCCCAGCGACGAAGTCCGAGACCACGGCATCCACGCAGAGGCCCCAACCCGCGATGACGACGCCCGTCTGGCCGGTGGGGACGAACTCGGTGGAGAGGCCGGCCTTTCTGGCGGCGCGCTCGATCTCCAACGTCGCCGTCATCTTGCCGATGGCGCTGTCCGTCCCTACGGTGAGCGCGACCTTGGGTCCCACCCCGAAGCCGTCCCCGGAGAAGAGCGGGATGCCCTCGGGCGGCTCGCGCACGTCCCAGACGGACTTCCCGGGGAACTCCGGGGCAAGGCGCTGGTGGAGGCCGCTGACGATCTCGAGCCCGGCGCTGGCCGCCGCCCGCAGGGTCTCCATCCACTCCTCAGGTAGCCGCCCACCAGCAGGGGCGAGCCCGACGAGGATCGAGGTCGGCGAGAACTCTAGCGCCTCCTTCAGCGTACCCACTATGGGAGCGTCACGTTCTAGGGCCGGCATCGCGTCGCGCACCCTTTTCCCGGCGAGCGTCGAGTCTAGGACGGCGACGACCTCGTCCTTGCCGTAGCGGATGAGGCCGTGGGCGGTCTTGGCATGGCGGTTGGCGAACCGACCCTCGGCCAGAATCACGTAGCGGCGCTCCGGCGCCCGGGTGCGGATCACGTTCGCGGCTTCACCCCGAGACCAGGGCTCGCGGGCAGGAGGATACGGCCGCTCTCGTAGAGGGGCCCTTCGTACGGATCGTCGGCGAGAAGCATCGCGCCGTCGAGGTCGACGAAGTCAACGAGGCCAGAGACGTGGCCGGCGGCGGAGATGGCGAGCGAGGTCTCGACCATGCAGCCGAGCATGACGAGCATCCCGTTCGAGCGTGCCGTGTGGATCATCTCGAGGGCGCGCCGGATCCCGCCGCACTTCGCGAGCTTGACGTTCACTCCGCTCACACAGCCCGCCAGCCGGGGCACGTCCCGAGCGACGATAGCGCTCTCGTCGGCGAGCACGGGAACTGGACGGGCCGCCTCCGTGGCCGCCCACAGCGCCTCGGGGCCAGCCGAGACCGGGACGGGCTGCTCGATCAGGCGTACCCCCATCTCCTTCAGTTCCATCACGACCTCCTGAGCCTCGTCAGGGGAGAAGGCCTCATTGGCATCCACCCAGAGCTCCGCCCCTGAGGACTTCCCCACCTCCCGGAGCGTCTCTATATCCTCCCATCCCCCCACCTTTACCTTTAGTATGGGGTAACCCATGAGCCTCTCTGCATCCGCGACGGTCGTCTCCCGGTCGGCTATGCCCAGGGTGTAGGACGAGACCGGTTCGGGCCTTCCGAGGCCGAGCAGGCGGTAGACGGGAACGCCGAGCCTCCTGGCGGCGAGGTCGTGCAGGGCGTTGTCCAGGGCGCAGAGCGCCGTCGGAGGTAGGGAGCCGTTGCGGGCGAGTGTGCCTTCGATGTCCCAGGGGTCCAAGATCTCGGCGCTCTGCAGCGCCTCGCAGACGCCCGCGGCGTCTTGACCGTAATAGGGTGTGGGCGCGGCCTCTCCTCTACCGGTGAGGCCGTCTTCTTCGATCTCGAAGATCACACGCTCGAAGGCGTCGGCCGAGCCGCGGGCGATGGCGAAAGCGCGCCGGGTGTGCACCGTCACGGTTCGTGCGCTCGTCTTCAGGTCCTCTCCTCTGCGGCTGGCTCCCCAAGGCCGCATTGTAGCGTCAGGGCACCCTTCCGTCCCGGAGCGTCCTCGCCTCTGTTAAAACGGGGTTAAAAGAATGAAGCGTGGGGGGGGCAGCGTTTATACTGACGGTTGCTTCGGGTCGGACGAGTAGGAGTGGGTGCTTTGGCAGCGAGTACAGCGGAGATCCTGATAGTCGAAGACGACGAGGTGATCATGGGCACCCTCGCCTACAACCTCTCCCGCAACGGCTTCGGGGTGAGCCAGGCGACGAGCGGCAACGAAGCCTTGAGGATGGCGAGAAATCTGAGGCCCGACCTGATCCTGCTGGACGTCATGCTCCCCGGCGAGTCGGGCATAGAGGTGTGCGAGCGGATCCGAGAACGCGACCAGAGCGTGATAATCGTCATGATCACGGCCAAGGACGCCGAGGAGGATAAGGTACGCGGGTTCGAGGCCGGCGCCGACGACTACGTAACCAAGCCGTTCGGCATGAAGGAGCTCGTCGCCCGCATCAACGCGAACCTCAAACGCAGCGAGACGGGCGGACGAGGCAAGATCATCGAGGCCGGCGACCTGCAGCTAGACACCAAGAACTTTACGGCCCGCGTGGCCGGGGACCCGCTGGACCTGCGCCTGAAGGAGTTCGAGCTTCTCGCGGCCCTTGCCTCCACCCCCGGCGAGCTCCGAAGCCGTGAAGAGCTGGCGAAGGAGGTCTGGAGTCACGCCGGGGTCGGTTCCTCGCGCACCATAGACGTGCACATCCGCAGGATCCGGGCTTCGCTGGAAGAGAGGTCCTCCTACGAGTTTATCCACACCGCGCGGGGCCTAGGCTACCGCTTCGAGGCGAAGCCAAGGAGCCCGGCTGGCTCATTGGTCACGCGCCAGGAGTAGGGGATGGCGCTGGAGCGTCACAAGGCTACCCGCCCCGTCAGCCCCGACGAGCTGCAGCGGGTAAACATGATCCGACGCGACTTCGTGGCCAATGTCTCTCACGAGCTCAAGACCCCTGCGACCAGCCTCAAACTCCTCGCCGAGAGTCTTGAAGAGACCCTTGAAGAAGACCCCGTCCAGGCGCGTCTGTTCGCCGCCCAGCTAAAGAAGGAGACCGAGCGCCTCGCCCAGCTGATCACAGACCTGCTGGACCTGGCCCGGCTCGAGAGCCAGGAACGGATAGATTACCCGACCGTCGTCGACGTGCGCGGCGTGCTGATGACGGTGCTCGCCCGCATGAGGCGGGTCGCCCGCAAAAAGGATATTATTCTGCAGTGGAAACGCTTTGGTAAGGCCGCCCAGTACACCGTCCGCGGCGACGAGACGCAACTGACTTCAATGTTCACTAATTTAGTTGATAATGCCGTGAAGTACACGCCGTCCGGCGGGAGGGTGGAGGTGATCGGGGGTTCCGAGGACTCGGAGATAGTCATCCGCATCGCCGACACCGGCATCGGTATCCCCGAGAGCAAGCGCTCGCGCATCTTCGAGCGGTTCTACCGAATCGACAAGGCCCGCTCCAAGGCGACCGGAGGGACGGGGTTGGGCCTCTCCATAGTAAGGCACGTGGCCCAGAATCACGGCGGCCGGGTCACCGTCGAGAGCACCCCGGGCGAGGGCTCGGTCTTCACCGTCCACCTGCCTCGCGCGTGAGGTACCACCGGAACGCGACGCGCCGGTACGAGTCTTCAACGTAGGCAGCACCTAGGAGATCACGATCCAGGAGCTCACAGAACGCACAAAACGGAAGACCGGGAGCGCGTTAGAGCTAGTCCTCGTTCTCTACTCCACGGCGTGCCGGGTGTCCGGCTACGAGGATGTGGAGCGTCGCAACCGGACACCCACCGCGTGGGGGCCTGCTCGGCTGGAAACCGGAGCTCACCCTCGACAAAATCTTGAGCCGCATCCTGAGCCGCATGATCCCCTACGGCCGCGAGCACAGTGGGCCGTCTCTGGGACCCGTCCGTAAACGGGTAATCCGGCCGGCTTCGGGCGCAGGCCTGGGGGTGCCGGCTACTTCTGCACCCAGTTACCTTGAACGGTTTTCTCGTAGTTGTGCTCGATGGCGCTCCACGCGACGCGGTGGACGGCTCTCCTCCCTATACTACTCCTCAGCGGACTCGAAGGTCTCCTCGTAGATCTTCTGGGCGTGTTTGGGCAGGTTGTTCATCTTGTAGGGCATCGCTCCCTCCTTTCTCTCTTCGACCTCCACGACGTATCCATACCCGGTTTTCGAGAGAGAACCAGCGCCCGCCTCAAGCAAAGTGGTCCCAACCGGACAGGTCCTCCACCGGCTCACCCGCGCGTCGAAAGACTACGTCAGCCCCGGCCGCGACCTCACCTATCACCGTGACAGGCACCTCGACGCTCCTCGCCAGGGCGTCCAGGATGGGACGGGGAGCGGAGATCAGGAGCTCGTAGTCCTCGCCCCCGGTCGCCGCCAGCTCCTCGGGATCACGGCCGAGGGACCTGACGAACTCCCTGGTATCTTCAGCCACGGGGAGGAGGTCTAGATCTACCCGGCACCCCACCCCGCTGCGCCCGCACACGTGGCGCAAGTCCGAGGCGAGGCCGTCCGAGAGGTCCATCATGGCGCTTGCCCCCAGGCCGGCCGCGGCGCGTCCCGCTTCCACCCGCGGCTCGGGGCGCAGATGCCTGCGGACGAGACGTTCCCGACCGGTCCCGCCCTCAAGGACGAGGAGCCCGGCTGCCGAGGCGCCGAGCTCCCCGGTCACTGCGAGCAGCTCGCCCGCCTTCGCACCGGAGCGCAAGACCGGCGGCGAGGAGAGCTCCCCGAGGATGGCCACGTCCACCGTGAGGGCTCCGGCACGGGTCGTGTCGCCGCCGATCGGGTAAACGCCGACCTCCTCGCAGGCCTCCATCACACCCTCGAAGCAGCGGAGCGCCGTCTCAGGGTCCGGCGCAGCGCCTGAGACAAGGACGAACCGCGGGCTCCCCCCCATCGCCGCCACGTCAGAGACGTTGACCACAACGGACTTGTAACCGGCGTCTTCTGGCGCAGCCCAGTCTTTGAAGTGGTGCCCGGAGACGAGCATGTCCGAGGCAGCGACCCAACTCGTCTGCCCGAACCGCAGGACGGCGCAGTCATCGCCGATTGGCACGACCACCTCGGGAGGCGCGGGTGGCAAGAGGCCCGAGATCCTGTCTATGACCTCGGACTCTCTCACCCGGTAGCCCTCATCGCTTGCGAGACCAGGTGCGGGGGTCGAGGGAGCCGCGGTAGCGCGAGACGACTTCCTTGCCGAGTACCAGGGCGGAGATCACGAATGTCCCCTCGGCGGTTACCACGAGGAACGCCGAAAGCCAGATCTTCGTCCCCGTCCCAAGCGGTAAGAAGGGAACCCCGAGGACCGCTGCGTAGAGCAGGCCAGGCACAACCACCAGAAAGACGACTAAGAGCACCGTCCTGCCGCGTCCGAGGGCCGCTGCCGCATCGTCCGCGCGGCGTGGGACCGGGTTCTCCTCGCCGACCGGACTATTCTCTTCGTCGTTCAAAGTCTCATCTCCCTCACCGCGTTCCACAGGACGTCAGACTCTTCGGTCGTGTACCAGGTACGCAGCGAGCACCACTCGGTCTCGGTGACCCACCGAGAGGCGTCGTGGGACGCCTTCTCCATCCGTACCCCTCCGCCGGGATGACGCGCCAGGAAGCCCACGCCCGCGTAGAGTTCGGGATCATCCTGCCCGCGCCAGGGTTCGACCCTCGCCCACCAGGCGCACTCGACTTCGGCCCAGATCCCGGTCTCCTCGTAAAGCTCGCGGCGGGCGCATTCAACGAAGTCCTCGTCCTTCTCCAGCATCCCCCCGGGGTTCTCCCAAAGCCCCACGGGCGGCTTGCGCCGCCGGAGCAGGAGCGCGCGCGGCTCGGCGCCTTCAAGATCAACGAGCACCGCTCCCGCCCCGAGGTTAGCCGAAACCGCGCCGGTGTCCTCGGGGGGCTCCGGCAGCGGTGGTAGGGACAGTTCGCGGGGTAGGGGCGGTTCGCGAACAGCCCCTACGAGCCCGGCGACATGTCGGATGTCCTCGCGGTGCCACCAGCTCGGCAGCGTCTCCCACTCTTCGACGGTAACCCACCTGTGGTCCAGGTGCTCGTCGGAGAGCTGCACCTCTCCCCCGATCACCCTTCCGGCGTAGGTAATGGCGGCCAGCAGACCGCCGTTCGGGGATGCCCCGACCCAGGTGGCGAGGATACGACGGGGGACGCTGAGGAGGCCAGTCTCCTCGTACAACTCGCGGACGGCGCCCTCTTCGAAGCCCTCTCCGCCCTGAAGACGTCCCGCGGGCGGCTCCCACGTCCCGGTCGGGCGCTGGAGCAGCAGCACGCGGCCGTCCTCCCGGACGGGCAGAAGGCCGGAGACGAGATCCGCCTTCACCACAGATCCACCCTGAAAACGCCTCCGGCTCGCATGTTTTCGGGATCACGCACACGTGGAGTATATGATGGCTCGCTGGGACTTTACGAGACTATCCGGCGCGGCGGCCACGCGAGCACGTCGAGACGCTCGGAGAAGTGCAAGATTGGGTCTGTATCCGGCAGCGTTACGCCTATCTGCTCTGTCATCGCGAGCGTCTCGACCTCGGCCTGCGCTGGCCGGAGGGACCAAAGATGGTGATGGATGTCGCCGCGTCGGACGTTGCCCTTCCCGTCGGCGGCGTAGAGGCAGTAGCGTTCGGTCAGAAAATTCTCTAGCGTCCCGGGGCCGCTCTCGAAGGGCTCCCCCGAGGGCCCGTAGCCTGCCGCGAACTCTGCCGGAGGGGCCCACCGATGCGTCCTGACGCTCCGGTAGAGGATCTTGCCGCCCGAGTGATGGCAGGACATCTCGGCGTCGAAGTAGGGCAGGTGGAAGGTGGCGCGGGCGAGGCGAACGGCCACGGGGTTGTGGGCGTCCAGGCTGAAGAACCAGATACCGGGCTTTCCCCCAGCCGTCACGTAGGTGCGGAGGTTGAGCTCCGGAAAGTCCGAGAGGGGCGGGACGGCCGGTACGAAGCGGGGCCTGACGCCGGTCATGCGGAATGGCACGACGCCCAGCCAGGCGCTGCCGTCGAAGGTATCCAGGCTCAGGGCGGACGGGAGGAGAGGGCGGAGCGAGTCGGCCCTGACGGGCCAGTGCATAAAGAGTAGGTCGCGCCAACTCATGCCGAGGGCCCACGTTCCCTTCGGTAGCGAGTAGGGCCGGTGCTCCGTGCGTCCTAGTATCGTCTCTGGTTTGAACGTCGCAAACATAAGTAATTCTCCATCCTAGAGCGTTTTCGGCCGGACGTCCGTAAGCTCGGCCACGGTTCCAAAAACCGGCTCTCCTCCCACAAACCGTGCCGGGCCCGCCGCGAGGACTGCGCAGGCCTCAAGCAGTCCGGGTTGTAAGGTGCCGGGGCCTCCCGCTTCTCCGGGCACCCTCTCAGGCTCCCGGTTACCCGGTTGTCTCGCTACTGCGAGTCCAACGTGCCGCGAGATACTGGACTTCTGGCCCCGCAATGGTGGTCGGTTCTCGGCAGAGTGGCTCCGGCGGTCGAGTAGCCGTTCACGTTTGCGAGAGGCTATCGCGACATCTCAACCATACGCTCCTACTGCCTCGTGGATCACCAGGAGCGTACCGCTCCCCACGCTCACCCTCGCCTCGCGACCGGTCAGCTCGTTGTGGAAGCCCAAGGTATCCCCCGGCTGCAGACAGGCTTCCTGCAGCGGGTAGGCGAAACCTTCGAGGGTGACGCCGGAGGCCGGACCGGAGAGGGGGAAGATGGAGACGCCGTCCCGCGGGCCCCCCTCCACCGTGCGCGAGCCGTCTTCGACCACGAACGCCCAGCCCCAGCCGGCCACGACCGTAGAACTGAGGCCGGCCCGCTCGGCGGCGAGCAAGACGTGGGGAACAGCGAAGAGGGCGCTGATCCGCCCCCCGGTAGCGCACAGGAGGTCCGCCGCACTCGCGCCCAGCCTCCGGGCGGCTAGGACGGCTAGGTGTCCGTCCATCTTGTCCTTGCGTGCCGGGTGGCGCTCCAGAGAGGCCCCTCGCCTCTCGGCCTCCCGCGCAAGCTCTTCCCCCAGGGAGTCCAGATCCCCGACTATCAGGTCAGGGACCACGCCGGATCCCAGCGCGTGCCTGGCCCCACCGTCGGCGGCGACCACCAGGTCGCCCCGCCCGGCGACGACCCGGATCAGACCCGGAGGATCCGGGGACCCGTTCAGAAAGACGGCGGCCCGCAAGCTGCAACCTCGCTACAGTGTCGCTAAAGCGTCGCCGAGCGCCGGTAGCGCACCTGGCGTGGGGAGGGCTGCGACCTTTCGAGCGCCTTTAAAAGCGCCACCACGACCACGAGTGCGATACCCAGGCTCGGCACCAGGTACGCCGCGTTGTACGCCGCCGAGTAGAGGTAGGGGTTCCAACCCTTCGGCGCGTAGGAGGCGAAAAAGACCACGCCCGAGACGAAGTGGCAGACCAGTCGCGCGGACACAGCGACCCCGGCGCCGAAGACCGCCCCATGCACCGTGGGACCGAAGAGACCGGCGAGCCCGAGCGCCCCGAAGGCCAGCGGGTAGTCGAAGAGGACCTGCACCGGATGGACCACGACCGGTTCGATGGCGAGGTTCATTAGGCCGTAGGCGGCCCCGGTGACCATGCCCACCACGGGCCCTTGGCGCAGGGCGAGCAGTATCAGGGGGATCATCTCAAAGGAGATGGAACCTCCGAACGGCATCTGGAAGACTTTAATCAGGCCGAACACGAACGCCAGCGCTATGGCGAGGGCCGCCTCGGTCAGCACCCTGGTGTCCTTGAACGCGTCCAAAAGCGCACCCTCCTTGCGGTATGCGGGGATGCGCCGATAAGATTCTGGAATCTCCCTGCGCCGGCATTACCCGGATCAGGTTCAGCGGGTCGGCACCTGCGTGCCCTCTCAGCCTCTCGACTCCCCGGTGGTTTACCTTTCGAAGTGTAACCCACCGCCGAACGCGGTACCACCGTCCGCCGCCCAGAGGAGCCCTAGCACGGTGGCAGCGTCGGTGATCCTGCCGCTCTGAACCTCCCCCAAGGCCTCCCCGAAGGGCAACTCCAACACCTGTATGAATTCGGTCGGCTCAGGCCGCGAACCCTGATCGCCGTTAACGGCCCGGCACAGGTAGAGGTGGCAGACCTCCGTGCTCCGTCCCGTGCTCGTGTGCACCGAGATCAGGTGTTCCAACCCTTCGGCCCGGTAGCCCGTCTCCTCGAAGAGCTCCCGTCCGGCCGCCTCCCGGGGCGCCTCGTCCGTGTCCACCCCGCCGCTCGGCAGCTCCAGCGTGAAGGCGTCTAAAGGCTGGCGCCACTGGCGCACCAGCACCACGTCTCCCTGGCTTGTGAGCGGCACCACGGCGGCGAACCCGCCGCTCTCGAGGACACCGTACTCGATCCCCGCCCCGCCCGGGAGTTTTACCTCGTCCACCCGAAACGCGCACCACGGGTTCCGGTAAAGGTACTCCCGTCCCAGCGTCCGCCAGCTTCCGTCTCCCATGCGGGGGAGTATATAGTGGTTGGTCGTGAAAGGTGGCCGCCTGCCGCCGACGCCTCAGAACACCACGCGGTTTTCGTCGGTGCCTCCATCCAACCGGCCGAGAACCTGAGGTAGTGGACCGTGGCGATCACCCTACCGTCGCGTACCACGCGCACGGTCTTTTCGTTCCGGCTGAGTGTTGCCGGCGGTCTCTATGACGTCACCTTTCCGTAAAGAGTTCGAGTTGCTGGGCGTAAGATCTCGACGGGGTTCCTTTTGCTCCTCCGTCTCTTCTTTCTTGAAGTGCTATATCTTTTCCGACTTTCCCCACGCACAGTCGGCCTTCGTCAACCTGTAGCAACGGCTGTGGCAGTCGAACTCGATCTTCCGGGTGGGACGTTCGCGGCGCGCTAAAGCCCATGCCGCCCCCGGAATGGCTTACCGAGAGATCCGCGTTCCCTTCGAGCCGGTCGTCGATCGTGAGGTGTATCCCGTCGGGCCGAGATCCTACCCTCAGCGTCAACGCGTGGACGCCGTCGCCTTCGCAAAAGACCCGCGCAGCCTCGGCGGCCACTTTCGTTTTCGGGGCGAGATCCGCCTCCCAGTTCGAGGAAAATCTCTGGAATCCAAAGGAGAATAAGAGAATGAGAACCGGCACCTCACGCGTTCAAGACCCAAGGTAACTTGTGCCCGGTTCATGGAACGAAAAAGGAGGGACCCGCAGGTCCCTCCCCTCGCTTATCGCTCGGCTTTCTACTACTCGAAGTAGTTGGCGGCCTTGGTGATGTAACTCTCCTGGTCGTCGGGGACCTCGTCCTCGGGGTAGATGGCCTCAACCGGGCACTCTGGCTCGCAGGCGCCGCAGTCGATGCACTCTTCGGGGTTGATCATGAAGTGGTCGCCGGCATCGTAGATGCAGTCTACCGGACACACCTCGACGCAAGACTGATCCTTCGTGCCGATACACGGCTCCGTTATCACGTAGGTCACGGGGTTCTCCTCTCGAAATTTCCGTCTCTCTGGGGGCTTTATACCAGCCCGCCCCTACCCTCGACACTCGCCGTTGACGAGCGTCATCGCGGTCCATGACCGGGGTCATGTAAGGGTGTGATCCAAGTCAAATCAACCGCAAACGGGCAGGTTACTTAGAGGGGTTCTCAGGTACGGGAGCGGAGATCGGCGGGCTTAAGGATGGTTATGGTCTTGCCGCCGAGGTCCAGGATGCCTTCCCTGGCGAGGCGCGAGAGTGCGCGAGAGAGGGCCTCGCGCGAGATGCCGGTCGCCTCGGCCATCTCCTGGCGGCTCAAGGAAGGCTCGAAGACGACGCCCCGCTTGGTGACGCGGCCCTCCTCGGTGGCGAGGTTGAGGAGCATGCGGGCCACCCTCTGGGGGGCGCTGCGAAAGACGAGGTCACCTACGAGATCTTCGAGCTCGCGGGTCCTGGCGGCTAGGGCCCTGGAGAGCCGAACGGCGCCGCTCGGGAAGCGATCCATGATCTCGAAGAGGTCGTCGCGGAAGACGGCGTAGAGCACGCAATCTGTGAGGGCCGTGGCGCCCTGGCTCTGCGGCCTGCCTTCGAGCGTCGCTGCCAGGCCGAGCACGGACCCGTCGCCGACCACCCCAAGGATCTGGTCTCGCACCTTCGGGCCACCTGAGGAACGATAAAGCTTCGTCCGTCCCTCGCGCATGAAGTACACCGCCCCCGAGGGCTCGCCCTCCCGGTAGAGCGCAGTACCCGAGCCGAGCTCCAGCATCTCCGCCGCTATCGCTAGCGCCTGGAAGAACCCCTCTTCGAGCCCCTCCAGCAGCTCGAACTCCTTGAACCCCTCTAGCTTCGTCAGGTGCTCGACGGCCCGGCAGCGCGCCCCTGGCAGCCGCGCCCAACTGGGCGGCGCGTTCTCACCATACAAGGCTGGTGGCTCCTTCTAGTTCGCGCGAGGTCATGGAACCTTTATACGCTAAGTAGCGAAAGTTTGCGAGACAACAAACCCCTTTCCGCCTCTTCTTTCATTTCGATGAACACGCCCTTGATCTCTAGCAGCTCGCTGGTACGCGCGTGGACGTTCAGCCTGAACAGCTTGCAAATATGGTGCCGCTCTTCAGAGTCCAGCTCATCGAGGACTTCTTTGACCATACTCGTGTAGGACTCTAGCACAGTATCTCTGTCGTGCTGTAAGCGCTCAAGCGTCTCGCACTAATCTAGGGTTCATATTCTTGACTGAGAGAGGCATCGTCCGATCAAAGCGCACGCGTGGATCTAAATTAGGAAAAGTTCACTTCCACGTAGATCGGTGAATAAGGGTGAGAGTAGTAGAGAGCCGGGGGAGCGACGAGCAACCCAGAGCAAAAGAGAGCCTGGAGCACCTTCGCGTTCTCTGGACTTCTGATCTCCATCGAGAGCCGGCTCGCCGGAGTCCGAGGCCACCACCTTGGCCTCTCCCTCGGGCACAGAGAGAGTATGGCTGTTGGATACTCTTGGAGCTGGCTCGGCTAGCGGGTAAATGGTAAGATCGTTACAATTGTGTATCCATGAACACCGAGTGCTCACAACTCATCTTCGATGCCGAAGAACTAGATGCTAAGTGACCAACACCAGTGATATCGCCGGGCGCAAGAGAGCTGAGGAGCAGATCCGCTTCCAGAGACGACTGCTCGATGCTATCGGCCAAGCCATCATTGCCACCGATCTGCCGGGGAGGAGCATCTACTGGAATCAGGCCGCAGAGGAGCTCTACGGCTGGACGACAGAAGAGGTGATGGGTCTTCCGATTGTAGAGGTCACACTATCAGAGCAGACATCCCCCGCACTTGGGTGAATAAGCCGGCTAGAAAATGCTAGCATCGCTTGGCATACACTAGAGATGGCTCATGAACTGGCAAGCGTGGAAGCGACGAACGCGTCAACTCTCCGCGCAGACCTATACCCTCTACCTAGCCTACCGCCACCCGAGAACCCCCTGGTACGCGAAGGTCTTCGCCGCCCTCATCATAGGCTACGTCTTTAGCCCCATAGACCCTATACCCGACTTCATCCCCGGCCTGGGGTTGCTAGACGAGATGGTGGTCGTTCCTATCGGCATCCTCATAGCAGCGAAGATGATCCCGCCGGACGTGTTCGAGGAGTGCCGGGAGAAGGCCCGCGAAGTGGAGGAAGGCGAGAAGCCCGCAAGCCACGTGGCGGCGCTGATCGTCGTTGCCGTCTGGCTGGTGTGTGGCAGCGGCTATCTTCTTGGCGTTACGGGTCTTCTGAGGCCCGACTTCGATTAATTTCGCTTCCACGCACTTGGGTGAATAAGCGCCAGCAGTAGTATGGTTAGCGTACTCGCGGTTGGGGTTGGCCTTCCCGCTCACCCAAAATCTCGAAAGCGGCATGAAGGATTCTTCTTTACGCTAATAGTGCTTAAGAGAGCAAGATATCGGCTTTTTCGGGCGCGAGTATCCTTCAAATGAACTATTGTTGCGAGACTTCCTTGGTGAAATTCTGAGAATACCTCCTCTACGCACTCGTATGAATGAGCCCGCTTAAGGCCGCCAGGTGGGGTAGAAGTCCTCCGCTAATGGGTCGTCGGTAAGCTTGATGAGACCCGAGCTGCCCACATTCATCATGTAGATCTCCCCTTTGCCCTTGGTGCCGTCTGAGGTGAAGGCGGCTATGCGGGTGCCGTCCGGAGTCCACGTAGGCGGCCAGTGATCGTTGCCGGGGATCTCCGTCAGGCGGGTCCGTCCCGAGCCGTCGGCAGCGTCCATCGCGTGGATCTCCTCGTTGTCCTTATCGGCGTAGGACGCGAAGGCTATGCGCCCGCCGTCAGGGGACTAGGCGGGGAAGGCGTCCAGACCCGGCGAATCGGTCAACCTACTCTTCCCGGAGCCGTCTAGATCGATCGTGTAGATCTCCGACTCCGACTAAGCGGTGTGGGTGAAGGCAATAAGACCCTCCTCACTCACCAGCGAACCACCCGCATTGATGTCGTCATTAACGGCTTCCTGTCCAGCGCACCCGTAAGCTAAGGCTGCTACTAGCCCCACCGCCGCCGCGAGCATCCGCCAGTGTCCGCCCTGCTTCTCCGCCATAGCTCTACTTCCGCCAGTCTTTACTTAGAGGCTGCCGCCCGTAGCGGCTGCTACCTGGCGATGATCTCCCGATGAATCTTGTCATTATGGCCAGCGAGGGGAAAACCTTTTGAGAACGCCCTTACCCTGTCATTCTAGTGAAACGGGTAACAAGAGGAAGGGCCGAAGCTAGGACATGCTCCGGCCCTCATCCAGTAGTGAAGCCAATCTCTATGTCGCCCTTACGTTGCCTTGCGCACCACCACCCCGCAAGCGAAACGGTCACCGGCATCCCCCGTCGCCTTAGTCAGCGAATCCGGTCCGAAAACGTCCTCCAGGTGCGAGTGATAGCGCTTCTGGCCATCCGTGGTGGCAGGTATGTTAGCGTAGTTGTCACGCCCCTCGTGGATGATCACCGCACTGCCGTCCTTGTCAAACAGCTGCAAGAGCTTGAAGCGATCGGTTACGAACCTCTCCTGTGCCTGGCCGTTGGACATCACCAGCAGCACAGGAAAGTCACCCGCGTGCTCGCTGTGGATGTCGGATCCAGGGTCGAAGTGTCCCCCTGCGGAGAAAAACGGGACGTTCTCGTCTGTCTCTGGGTCTACGGCGTTGGGGTTGCACTTGCCGGTTGTGTGTAGGTGGAAGCCATGGAACTGATTCCTGGGCACCACGCCGTTGACGTTGGCCCGAACTTCGACCTTATCTCCTTTAAGGGTCTCGAAGCGAACCACCCCTACAGAGTCCCCGTCCACATCCTCCATGCGTGCGATGGCACTGGCATCTCTTTCGGTACGTGAGCCCGCCGCGGAGCCGACGCTCATCATCGGTACCACCAGCAGCAGCGCAACGAGTGCTAGCAGTGCTCCGAGTGCTCCCAATGAGGCCAGTTTCCCTCTCATAGTCCTCCCCCAGATTCCTCGAGATTTTTGTGTAGCTGCATCCGCGTCCTCCCTTCTCTCCAATCTCCAAGGACGGAGTTTTGTTGGCCCGCCGCTGTTTTTCGGCAATCCATCTATCTCTAAATACCCAGGGCCGATGAATCTGCGATGGATTCCGGAAGCAATCCGAGGAACTATTTTTTGAATCCACAAAATTTAACTCTCTAGGCGCCGCATGCATAGGGGGAACAAACTTCGTCTAACTCCACTTCTAGGTACTTGGGTGAATAAAGCAACAAGTTTCAAAGTTTCAGCTACAAGTAACAAACGTAGCGTCGCTTTGGGGAAGGAGAAAGATCCAACGATGAAGGTGATCTCTAACTGGTTGCGGTAGATGATGTCGACGAACTAGTCGAGCACTATCACATAGCGCTGGGTGAGTTCATGAAAGGAAACCTCGAGCCTGCTATGAAGCTGTTCTCCCATCGAGACGACGTAAGCCTCGCTAAACCCCGTAGCGGACTCGCGCATAGATGGAAGCAGGTTGCCAAGACCATGGAGCATGCCGCATCGTCTCGCCGAGATGGCGATGCCACCGGCTTCGAGATCGTAGCGAAGCATGTGACTTCTGAGCTTGCCTACGCCGTGGAGGTAGAGCGGTTAAAGGTCAAGATTGGTGATAGGGAGGAAATCACCCCATACGCTCTGCGGGTTACGATGATCCCTCGACCTGAAGACAGTATCTGGAAGGTTGTGCATCGACACGCGGACCCGATAACCGCGACTCAGCCAGCCGACCCTGTAATACAGAAGTAGAGCTACCCTTAGCATACCCCCCCTCATGACGAAGCGATCCACGCGCGAGGAGTCGTGTCCTTCTTGTATAGAGAACTCACGACCACTTCAACCTGACCTAGCAGCCGCCCAACACCCTCCTTCCTCCACCAGCGCTCGCTGAGGATTACTCTCCCTGATCCGGCAGCATTCAAGGGCTGAACAGCATCGTGTATCCGCAATTGCAGTACAACACGGGCACCACCGCCGAGCCCCCCACCAGCGCGCCCTCCTCTGTTTCGAGGTTAGGGGTCAGAGGAACACTATTTTGGGGCATACGCAACGAAGGAACCGCATAGAGACGTGCAGCGCCACGATCGTGACGACGATCACGCACGTTGCGTAGGCCAGATTACCTGCGACTTTGCGCTACGTTCTGGCGGTGCCCCGGGATGCCGTACCAAGCCCTTACCCCCGATACCCGGCGTAGCGCCGACGCGCCAGAGCCGCAAAAAGTCCCAGCGGTAGGGCCACCACGGCCGCCGTGGCGAAGAGCAGCCCGAAGCGCCCGTCCTCTGCCAGCGGGGCCGCGACGGTGGTAGCCACCCCGCTGCCGACGAACAAAGCGGCGGCGAAGAGCGAGATCACCGTGGCACGCGCCTCCGGCACGACCTCGGTGGCCCAGGTCTGGAGCGTAGAATGCATAAAGGCGAAGCCCCCACCCACCAGCACCGCCGCGATGCCTACGCCCACCAGCGACTGCCCCAAAGCGCCCGATGTGTAACCGAGCGCGAGCATGCCGCCACCGATCAATATGAGCGCCGCTGCTCCGAGGTGTTCCGAAACTCGCTTGACGGCCCTAGTCCACCCGAGCACGGCCAGCCCGTAGAGACCCACGGCGAGACCAGCCACGGCTGGGCTGAAACCGTCGCTTTCGAGCGACGGGGCGAGGAAGGTGAGGAAGCCCAGGATCACAGCCCCTTCCACCATCGCGATTGCGACCACGGCGAATGCCCACGGGCGACCCAGAACCCGGCCGACCTGTACTAACGGCCTCTCCCTCTCCTCGGGCGCGAAGTCTTCTGGCTCCGGCAGACGCGTAAGCAGCAGTGCGAGCGCGCCTCCGGCGAGGGCCGGGGCCGCGAAGGCGATCCGCCAGGCGTCGAGGTAGGCGGCGAGGCCCCCGAGCACGGTGGCGAGGGCCGTACCTACGGCGGAGGCCGCCATCAAGTCCGCGAGGGCCTTCTGTCGGGAACTCAGCCCGACCGTGTCACCGACATAGACGAGGGCGGCTGGTATCACGGCCGCGAACAGCCCTCCGGCGAGTGCCCGCGCGGCGACCAAGACGCTCAAGTTAGGAGCCACCGCCGAGACCACCCCCGCGACCGTGGCTCCCATGAGCGCAAGGCGCATCACGCGCACCCTCCCGACTCGGTCCGAGAGCATCCCCCACACGGGCTGCATCCCCCCGTAGAGCAGGTAGTAGAGGCTTGCCGTCGCCGTAACTGCAGAAAGCGATACCCCGAGGGAGGCGGCGATTGTGACGAGCATCGGCGCGACCGCGAATCGGTCGAAGGAGCTGAAGAAAGCCGCGACCTGCAGGAGGCGCAACCCGGCACGAGGCCCTTTGGGCGTCCGCCCCGAGCTACCCCCTGCCTCACTCACCTGACGGCTCCTCCGCATGTGTCCCGCTCAGGGCCGCGTCCCACCGCATCTCTTCAAGCAGCGCTCCCGCACACCCTTGAATCCTGCGGCAGCCGTCGTGCGTCCCCGCATCCGACGACTCTTTACGAAGTTGAGCATCGAGTGTACCAGCGGATTACAGCAGAGATACTGGGACCCATTGGTCTTGAAGCTTCGCTGGCCAACGAATCGCAGGCGCGAGAGAAACGGCCGCGCGCTCGACGTAGTGGACCCAAAGACTCTAGGCCGCGCCGTCTCGCGCCGGCGAACCTAGCTGTAGAGATTCATCCAGACTGGGGCTTTCGGGCTTCGGGCTTCCTCCTGGCCTGCACGAGGAAGGCTTTCGAGTTATGGTCCACCTGACTGTAGATATCTTACTCTAGGCATCCTTGATACTGATAGCGTGCACAAGGGCGGGAGTCTAACACCATTGTTTCTGCGCCCAACTAAAGAAAGGTGGAAGGGGATCCGAAGTCTCGTTCTACTTGAGACCACGATAGCGGCAACGCTGCTGGTTGCCAGTGGGCTGACATTAGCCCACCACCTTCTTAATACAGTGTATTGTCCTACGAGTGGGTGGTGTGAGGCTACCGATGAAAGCGAACACATATACGGCACGGATGCCAAAGAATCCATC
>DASQVA010000163.1:0-10070 GCA_035641035.1 Rubrobacter sp.
GGGCCGGGCGGGCGCCTTATGCGGTTCAGCGGGGTCTCATCCTTACCACCGGGTACGACGAGCAAAGAATCCAGCCTAACGAGCAGCCCTCGCCGTAGTGTCTGGGACGCATAGCGAGACTTAGGCTGGCCGCGATGAGGCGCGGGATCAGCTATCGGCTATCGGCGACCTGAGGTTTTGAGGTAGGTCCACACAGACCAATTGTCCTACCGGATCTCCAAGTGGTCGCCCAGCGGGTTCTTTGGAGGAGGGCCGCAAGCCGCGTCTGTGGGGTGCGACGTAGCGGTCTTGGACTTGGGCCTCTCCGACGGCAATGAGCAGACCTAATCGCGAAGTTGCGTGAGCCGTGCCCGGGCTTTACGAGGGCGAGCGGCCATCTTCGGTCGATCCAGAGGATCGTAGCAGACGTATTGCGACGTTTCTTGACCACTTCCCACCTGGTCTGGGGCTGCGTCGTCCCCGACATTCCGGACTTCTGCCGCGGGCTGGTCGTGTTGGAGTGGGGAGTATTGGCGTCTGGGCAACCGTAGACAGCCGTAGCCTGACGCGGCCCCGGTCGGCGCCTCCCAATGTACCCTCGAATCAGGACGACAGATCAACTACGCTCATGCGGCCCGTCGCAGAACATGCATAGACGCTCGTGGTCTAGATGGTAGACTTCGGCACTGCTAATAATGACCGACGAGAAATGGCCCATTGACCGTATACATGTCTGCCCGAGGAGGCGAACCCGTGACGGATGAAACGAACGGCCACGGCCTCGATCCGAAGGTCACAGAGCTGGCCAGCGGGAACAACTTCGCTGCGCTCACGACCCTCATGCCCGACGGCCATCCCCAAACCCAGGTGATGTGGGTCGACGCCGACGGCGAGCACCTCCTGATCAACACCGAGGTGCACCGCCAGAAGTTCCGCAACGTCGAGCGCGACCCGAGGGTGACGCTCACGATTTGGGACAAGGATGACCCCTATAGTTTCGTCGAGGTGCGCGGGGAAGTCGTGGGGAAGGTCAAGGGGCCGGAGGCGAGAGGGCACATTGACGAACTCTCCCACAAATACCACGGCAGGCCTTACGGGACCCCGATCCGGAGCGAAAGGGTGATGCTCAGGATCGCCCCCTTACGGCAAGTGATCCGCATGCCCTCCTAGCCGATCTACGCCATCGCGCTTCGAGCCTCCGACGCACCCGGAAGTCGGGGATCGTGACGAGCAGACACCTTGCGGCATCCGGAGCCGGTACTGATCCAGCTGGGGTCCCCCGCGCGCGCCCGAAGGCTCCACGGTACGCGGCCCTCAGTCGGCTACGTGCTGCTCAAAGCCGAGATCCTTGAGCGCCCGCCGGATCGTCCCGGCCGTCCCCTCCAGCTCTTCCCAGTCGGGCTCCGGCGGCTCTTCTTCGTCGGAATCTATCGGGAAGGACATGGGCCCGTGGATAGGCCACACGTGGACGTGGGCGTGGGGGATCTCAAGCCCCGCTATCGCGAGCCCGATCCTCTCCGGTCCGAAGCCTTCCTGGACGGCCTTGCCGATGGCCTGAGAGACGAACATGAGGTGCGCGGCCAGCCCAGGGTCGAGGTCGATCCAATGGCCGGTCTGTTCTTTGGGGACGAGGAGCGTGTGCCCTGAGGCGAGGGGGGTGATGTTGAGGAAGGCCACGCATGAATCGTCCCGCCAGACGAAGCGGGCCGGCACCTCCCCCTCGATGATACGCGTGAACACCGTAGCCAAGCGCCGCTCCCCCTTTCTGGCCCAGTATAATGTGCACGCTCCCCTCGGCTGCTTTCGGTCGGCGCAGCATCTCCGGCCCCGCCTCCTTGCGAGCCGGGCAAACTTGTAATGAGCGGGTCAGCGGTTCGAGTCAGCTTGTCGGCTCCCCAGGATCGGCTTATCCAAGCGGAACATCTGACGTAAAGGAAGGCTTCCGGTGACGAGTTGGGGCCTTTCGATACCACCCTGACACCATTCATGTACGAAATAGACGCTGGTTGAAGTTTGAGACCTTGTCTGAATACGTTTCAGGCTGAGTTCGAGAAGAGAGGTTGAGTAGTATGCGGGTAGTATGAGGGCTCAATCCGACAGCATTGCTGAACAGCTGGATTAGTTTGCGGGCACTTTCATCTGTCGGTCACAGGTTCGAAATCCGTTTTGCAAGTCTTTCTCCTCCTCGATGGCATCGAGTGACCTAGACCTTACTCCTCGATCGCGTCCAGCCGTCGTGTGAAGAGTGTCAATACCAACGCCGCGAGTAACAGCGGAGGAACGACGCTGTATGCTCCCCAAATGCCCACGCGGTCGGCCAAGGCGCCGAGTACGAAGGGTGCCAGGAGGATCGCCCCGCCGCCGGCCAGCGCGAGCCTCGCGGTCGCTGCGTCCGCTTGGCCGAAGACCGAGGCCACGCCGATCGAGATGGCGAGCGGGTACACGCTGCCTATGCCGAGCCCGACGACGAAGAGTCCGAGTAAGCTGATGGCTGGGATCCCCGTCAGCCAGAACAGGGGGAAACCTGCCGAAGCGATACACAAGGTTGCCAACAAAAGGGTCGTACCCGGCAGTCTACGAGCCAGGCGACTACCTACCAAGCGCCCACCCAACATGGCGAAGAAGAACACGCTCAGTGCCGCCGCTGCGCTGGAGCGCTCCAGGCCAACGCTGTTCTCCAGGAAGTCAGCTCCCCAATAAGCTATGCACCACTCCACCGAGACGCCGAGGAATAATACCCCCCAGGAGACCCAGAACCGAGCGGGCAGCCGCGAGGTCGTCCCTCTGCCTGGTGCCGATAGACGGGTGCCGGTCCAACCGAGAGGCTCGGCGTAGAAACGCGCTGTGAGCAGGGACACCGCCGCGATCGGCGGGACGAGTGCCGCACGCCAACCGAGCCCCGCAGCGGCGAAGGCACCCACGGCCAGGGACGCCAGAATCGCGCAGGCACTAGCCGCGGCGTTCGATTCCGTGAGGGCCACAGCGCTCCACTCGCCGTGCTTGTCGGCGAGGACGGCCTGCGTCGTGATCAACAGCAGCGAACCCGAAACGCCCATAACGAGCGCGCTGAAGATCGTTCCGAGGGTGAAGGGGCTCGACACTAGGAGCAACACGCCCAGCGCCATGACCGTTCCTCCGCCCCAAAGACTAGCCCGGCGTCCCCAGCGTCCCGTTGCTCGGTCGCCGAGGAGACCAACGATGACCCCGCCAAGAGCGAATGCACTGAAGTGCAGACTCGCCACGGTGTAGCCAAAGCCGTGCTCCGCCCGCAGGAACGGCATGAGCGGGCCTAATACGGTCTCTAGGTAGGCGAAGTAGCCCACCAGCCCGTAGGTCGCCCAGGTAAGTGGGTAACGCACGAACTGCTCCTGTGAGCGTGAGAACTCCTTACCGGCGCTCATCGCAACCATCTCGATCTGCCAATAGGTTGGTTGACGCGAAACCTAACGCCATCATGGTCCTCCGCTTCTCAGCCAGAGACTGAGGTTATCTTTTCGCCCTGTCACGCGCAAAGAAAGTTCGTTACCCGGCGAAGCAGCCCGCGAGCGCTGGGTGCTCCGTGCTCCCGACCAGTCGACGCAGAGCGGACAGCCGAAACCCTACTAACGGTCGGAAGCAAGTCGGGTTTGACCATTCCTGTGGTGAGCCCTCAGAGCGGCAATGGCGGTCTTGTTTAGGGGCACAGACCGGCGGCTAGCTTTGTTCTTCGGCGCTCCGAAACCTAACCCGTCGGCGGTCACCTGTAGAGAACGGCGCATGGAACCGGACTTTCCACAACGATCATCGGCGTTTCTTGGCTTGATTCGTTTCCGTCGGAGGGGGCTCAGACTTCGCCGGTCCGAATGTCCTGCGCTGCTCTCTTCCCACACTCGCCTCAGGGCCGGTCCGTTCACGTGGTGCAGGCTCCCAGCAGATGCCATCCTCTGTGACCAGCGGGATGCTCAGCGAGACCGTGTTCTGTGTGATGTTGAACAGGAGGCGCAGAGACGCTACCTGAGAGCCCTCCTCGACGATGTAGCGCAGGGCTCGTTGGAGCAGAGTCTGCTTGATGGGCCGGGGAGCGTGTGCGTACGGCACCTTAGCCGAGTGTTCGTGCTGGCCGGGGAGCGATTGCCGTTGAAGTTGATCGATGCGGCCCGGGAAGCGCACACCGCTCTAGAGGCCGACCTGGGCCGGTACGTGCGGCTCAGCGACTATCGCTTCCGGAACGAGCCTTGGGGTAAGGAGCGAGACTCCTGGAAGCGGGTTGTGATCCGGATGTTCGGAGAGCGTAGGGTGTGAGGCCGGTTTCCGTGGGGTACCGGAGACGGGCGTGAGCACGTTCCCGGCCCGGTGATCGACTACCAACGTGTGGGAGGGCATGTAGTTCGACAGGCTCATGAGGACAGGCCTCGGAAGTGAACCGTCTCCTGAAGGGCGCGTAGAATGACGAGCTCTACGAGCAGCAGCGGGGGGTGTTCGAGGAAACGTTAGGGCAGTGGACCGACGTCGCGCTTCGTCGGGCTTGCGCTTTCAGTCTCCGAGCACGTCACACGATCTCTCGGTCGTCGGAGATGGATCTCCATGACACCCTCTTATAGAGACGAACTTCCTTTCCGATCCCAAACTCGATCAATCCGGAACTATCCCACCGGTCTCTAGGGCTGTCACCGTTGTTACCGCCGTCACTACATTTTTGGAGAGGGTCTCCACCTATGGTGGGGACACACGCGCGTCTTCTCCGGTGTGTCGGTGGTGTGGGAGCCGAAGAGGGTGCCGCGGTTTACTGGTATCAGCGGTGACGGTGGTGGCGGTCCGCGCGTTACGTCGCCCGGCAACCTTTTGTTGGTAAGAACTAAGTGACCGACCCTCGGTTTGGGGAGGGGCGTGGATGGGGTCAGTGGGTAAGGAGTCCGTCGGCTTCGACGGCGAAATCTTCTACTTGGGCCTTGCCCTCGCCCCGGCCTACGTCAAAGTGGCCATGGAGGCTGCCCGGAGAGAATCGTGAAAGACTACCCGGAGGATGAGGACCTGCTGTGTGACCTCTGGTAGGCGGGCAACGAGCGGGAGTTCATCCTGGAAACGCTCGAGACCGAAGTCAAAGTCGGGCGGGGAGACCCTCGGGATACCCACCCGTCCAGGCTGTTCGGGTTCGCTTCTCGCTGTGGCTACTACCTCTTGCGACTCCCTGGCGCCGAGCATTGTCGGGATGTATCGTTTGGTTTAGTAACACGTATCTCTTGTCGAAGGAGGTTAGAGATGGAATCCGGGCAAAGGTTCGACCACCTGCAGGAGCATTCCATCGGCTTCGCACAGGTGTTGTTCCAGTCGATCACGCACATGGCCCCCGCTGCGGCGGTGGCCTTCTCCCTTCTGGTTGGCTTCTCTTTTGCAGGACCGGCGCTACCGCTCTCGGTGCTCCTCGCCCTCGTTGTGGCGCTCCTTATAGCCAACTCCGTGGGCCAGCTCGCCAAGCAGATGCCCTCCGCCGGGGGCCTCTACACCTACACCAGCCGGGCCTTGGGGCCGAAGGCCGGCTTCCTGGTTGGGTGGGCTTTCTTATTAGCCGAACCACTCGTTGCCCCGCTCCTTTACCTCGTCTTCGCCGCAACCACGGCGGACGTCTTCCAAAACAGGCTCGGCATAAACATCCCGTGGTGGGTGTGGGTTGTGGTAGCTGCGCTGCTGGTCTTCTACCTTACCTATTGGGGCATCCGGCTGTCCACGAACGCTGGGATCGTGCTGGGCATCTTCGAGATAGTGGCGTTCTTGGCCCTTGGTCTGTACATGATCTTCGCCGCTGGTGCCGAGAACACCCTCCAAGTCTTTAATCCCACTAATTCGTTGGAGGGCACATGGTCGGGGGTGTTCAAGGGGATGGTCTTCTCTATCCTCGCCTTCATCGGCTTTGAGGCGTCGGCGCCCTTGGGGGAGGAGGCTAGAAATCCCCGGCGGACGATACCCCGGGTGGTAATCTCCTCGGCGCTGGTGATCGGGCTGTTCTATCTCGTGTGTTCTTACGCCTCCGTGATGGGCTGGGGGTTTGGCAGGATGGACTCCTACGCCGAGAACCCCGACCCCTGGACCACCATGGCGACGAACTACTGGGGGCTCGGGTGGGTGATCATCTTTCTCGCCATCGCCAACAGCGCAATAGCCAACGCCAACGCAGGCGTCAACGCCGCAACCCGTGTGATGTACGCTATGGGTCGTATTCACGTGCTGCCGAGCATGTTCGGGCGCACCCACCCAGAGCACCGTACGCCACACGTGGCGATCATAGCGCAGTCGATACTCGCCTTGGTCGTCGCCCTCGTGCTCGGGGCCGCCTTCGAGCCCGTCGGTGGGTTCAGCATCATTGCTACGGCGGTCACCATCGTTGTGATCCTGGTGTACATATCCGTCTGCTTGAGCACCATCATTTTCTATCTGCGTGAGCGTCGAGACCAGTTCAACGTGTTGCTGCATGGTGTGTTCCCGGCGCTTGCCATCCTGATCCTCTTGGCCCCGCTCTACTACCAGTTCGCTCCTCTACCGGACTACCCGGTGCGCTTGGGCAACTACTTCGCCATCGCATGGATACTGCTGGGCTTCTTGGCGCTGGGTCTCGCAGCCTCCCAGCGTCCGCAGGCCATCGCCCAAGCTGAGGAGATCTTCGTCGAGGACGAGACCGTGGCCCCTGAGGCGGGCCCGACAATGACAGGCAGATAGGAAGGAGACAATCATGACGCAGTCCATCGATAGGGTGGACCATACCATTCCCAAGGAGGAGGCCATCTTCGGCTTCGGGCCAGAGATGAAGCCTATCTTGGAGGCCGATCCCGGCGAGGTCGTGACCTTCGAGACCCACGACTGCTTCTCGGGCCAGATCCAGACTGAGAGTGACCTGGTCACCGACATCGACTTCTCGAAGGTCAACCCCGCCACCGGTCCGGTCTCCGTGCGCGGGGCGGAGCCTGGCGACAGCCTTGTGGTCGAGATCCTGGACATCAGCCCCGGCCCTCAAGGGGTCGCCACCATCATCCCCGGCTACGGCCAGCTCATAGACCTGGTCGAGTCCCCCGTTACCAAGGTCTTGCCCTTGCGCGATGGGATCATCCACTTCAGCGACGAGATCCGGTTTCCGGCCAGGCCGATGGTCGGTGTCGTCGGGGTTGCGACGGGCGGGGCGCAGGTTGTCAACGCCATGCCTGGCAAACACGGCGGCAACCTCGACGACCACCTCCACGGCGTAGGGACCAGCATCTACTTCCCGGTGCGCCAGAGGGGCGGGATGTTCGCCGTCGGGGACATGCACGCCAGCATGGGCGACGGCGAGATCTGCGGCACCGGCGTCGAGATAGCAGGTGAGGTCACGGTCCGGTTGGATCTGCTCAAGGGCAAGCAGGCAGAGTGGCCCGTGAGTGAAACGGAGGAGACGTGGATCGCCCATGGCACCGCCGTCGAGTACCCTGATGCCATGCGGGAGGCTTGCCGTGAGGCCGCCCGGCTACTCGCCGGGGAGTGGGGGATGAGCATGGAGGATGCCTTCGTGCTTCTCAGCATCCGAGGCGACGTAGGGGTGGCCCAGGCCTGCAAACCTTCACCTTTTGCGAGCATAGCCAGGGTCGTGCTCCCCAAGCTGGACGCAATCCCAACACCCTTTCGGACTTAAAGCCTATCCCGGTGAGGAACGGGTAGCGACCAGGGCCTCACTGGGGCGGTCATCCTGAGCTCTCGAGCCCTGATCAAGAAATTTCTCAAGCCCCCAAAGGTTCTACGTTGACCCACACCTGACGGTTGTGGGTGTACTGGCCAGGGAGGATGGTCGCTCTGGAGGGGCAGCACAGGGAGCAGCTCACCCACGGTTTGGCGAACCTCACGCCCTGGTCGCCACGAAGCTCTGCGTCTTAGGCATGTGTTGCAGGTCCGAGGCCCTCATGTCGTCGACGAGTATGAACAGTGTGTTGGGCTCAGGAGTCTATACTTGGGCGGGCTCCTCTCTGTCTGGCGGGCGTCATGCCCAGGCCAGCGAACTAGGTCAGCAACGCGATCGACATCAGGTGTTTATGAGATCTTTCTACCGATTTCTCCCCTTCTTGAGGGCGGAGGCGGCCTTCCCTTTCGCAATCGCGCTAAGAGACGACCATAGAGCGGGGTCTGTACAAGGTCCTGCACGAGTTACAGCGCCTCCAGACCGCCCGCGGCGCTGGGAACGGCTCCCCGCCCCCGTGGCCGTTGGCGTCGACGTCTCTAGGGTCTCTGCGGAGAGCGTTTAAGGGAGGGTATCTAGAAATGGGTTCGTTTCGCAAAAACGATGGTCAGAAGGATGGATCGGTCGAAACACTTCGTCTGTCGTTGAAGAGCTCTCGGTAAGAACCCCGCCCTGGATGGGGCTCGAGAGAACACGCCTCATTCCCTCCGCGGCGCAGACTCAGCTCTGAGCGCGGAGCCGATACAAGGCGCTCGAGAATCGGGTAATACTGACCTCATAAATAACTGAGCAGGTCGATCAAGCAGCCCAACTGCACAAATCTCGTCGGGTCGCCGGGGCGACGCGGTCGGGCACTTCCTGACACAGGTGGGGAAGTCTGTTGACGTCGCCGCCCAGACGCGGCACGCGCCAACATGTCCAGTCCTCGAGGAGTTCGTGTGTACGCTCTCGTCTACGAGTCCACTATCGTGGGCTACAGCGGAGGCAGCGCGTTGTCGACCGAGGGGTTGGCATCTGTCATGGCACCGACACTCGAGGTGGACGGTGGTGAGAGGCCCCGTGGCTGCGCCACGATGCGCAGGCCAGCGTGCGGACCCTCTCCCTGATGCGTGGTACCTTACCCTGGGAGGTCAGGAACAAGATGTCGCGCCGGAGGCCTCTCGTTCCTGTGTTGGTGGGCTTCTTCGCCGGCTTAAACGGCGCCCGGCCGAGAACTTCTAGCGACAATGATCGCCGGATCGCGCGAGTGATCTTGAAGAGCTGGATGACGTGCGGGGCGTCCTTTATAAACCTACAAACGCAGGAGGTAGCAGATGCTGATCATCGCCGGGAAGCTGTAGGCTCTCCCAGAGCGTCGCGTGGAACACCTTGCCAGCTATGAGGATTTCATCCAAGACATTCAGGCTAAGAGCGCATTCCATAACCGGGGTGATGATAGAGCGTAGGGGAACAGCATCAGCCCTCGACGAGCTGGCTTGGTATCCACCGACCTACTCGTCGCGCCGCCTGGCGGTCGCTTCGAGTCCTGCCAGCACGACTTCCAGACCAAACTCGAAGTTCGTCCCTAGGTCCCCGCGAGGCAGGGCCTCAAGCGTGCGTCGCATGGCTGGAAGTTCCTCCTGTGGCCTAGCATCGAGCACCTCAAGCATCTCCCGCTGTTCATTCGGCTCGCCCAAGGCACCGGAGGCCTCGGCCAGCGCGAACCCATTGACGTAATCGACGACCGCGCCGACCGCGCCAAAGATCTGAATTGGCGGCATGCCGGCCGCTTCCAAGGCCGCGTAAAGTTCCTCCGTCGATTCGAGCGTGGCTACGGTCGCGGCCTCAGGGTAGGTGGCCAGGTGCGGTACCAGCTTCGGATGAGCCCGCGCCACATCCCGAAAGGCGCAAGCCCATGCTCGTACTCGCTCTTGCCAGCTCCCGGTCTCCACGGATCCCGGCACCCGCATCTCCGAGAAGACTTGCTCGATCAGCGCACGGAGCAACGCTCGCTTTTTCGGCAAATGGTGGTAAATCGCCATCGGGTCGACCCCGAGTTCTTTCGCCAGCCGGCGCATACTCAATGCTTCTATCCCCTCCCCGTCTACCAGCGAGAGCGCTGCCTCCAGGATACGTTCGCGCGTTAGTGGCTCCTTCCCGGCTCTAGGTCTGCCGGCCCTGCGTCCCATTTGCACACCTCCGAGAAATTCCGCTTATCTGCTTGACTAATTCTACAGTGTAGATTATATTCTACACTGTAGAATTAGAGAGACGTGCAGATCGGCTTCTGCAGAGTCACGAGAAGAAGATGACGGCAGTCTACGGAGAGACCACGAGCAGCGATGGACAGCTGGATTGGAGCCATGCGGAGCAACGTTTGAAGAGGGCACGCAACTACTGGACAGCCACCACTCGTCTGGACGGTACGCCACACGCCGTG
>DASQVA010000164.1:0-2863 GCA_035641035.1 Rubrobacter sp.
ATGAAAACAGTAAGGCTCCTAACATACATAGCCCCACTAACAACAGTATTTTTCTCACGATTCCTGATTCCTCCCTGGTTGCTGTTACTCGAACGGTATTTTAGGCGCAAATGGCAGTCTGCGTCAAGGGTCAGGTTCAGATTTGTTTATTTTGATTACAAGTCAATAAATCAATCGGCGTTTCTGCTCACGCTACAGAAACTATTAGCTTCCAAATGTGACTCTTGTTGGTCAAGCTTATAATTCACAACCCGGTAATCCAAATCCGTGCCTGCTATTCCAGGGCGAGTGAAGAATATGAGCTCCGTATTCTTCCCGTGCTCACGACCCATGCTACCCCACCCTGTACCAACTCTGATCTGTGGACGGCTCAGTTGGGCTCTGGTGTCCTCTCAGAAGGACACATCCCCTGCTAATGGTATCCGGAGGGAGGTGGCGTATAAGCATAGTATGTTCAAAAGTAGCTCTCGCGGGCGCCTCGCTCGATCTGCGCTCACTCAGTCTCGGTCAGTCCGCACCCGTGAACCTCAATCATCTCCAGATCAGCACCGCACACGGAAGCCTGCACTAGCCGACAAAGACATGAGGCAACAACGAAGGTTGCGTGTACAAGTGATCTGATGGCAGGTGGTGGGGTCAGTCCTTAGGTTAGTATTGCAGCATCCCAAGCCCCGACCCGCAGCCAGGACCTTTGTTTTGCCTGCAAATCTACACCTTTCCGGAACACAGAGCGGGGGGACCCCTTAATTGGCTATCATACGCCAGCAGGTAGGCTAGCGGAAAGGGTCCATCTCTTGAGCGAGGAGAGAACCGGCACCCGCGGTACGAGGTTCAACTCGGCCACGGACAAGGAGATCCGGAACGCAGACGTCGCCGATTCCTACTTCCACAGGACGATGCAGATTCTGCGGGCCCGTGGCCTCCATGATACCCAGGTCTACGCCGAACTCGCCTACAAGACCTCGAATCCCGACGACTGGTTCGTGGTCGCCGGCCTCGACGAGGTTGCCCACCTCCTCGAAGGGGTCGAGGTCGAGGCGCGAGCCGTGCCCGAGGGTACGATCTGCCGTCCCCAGGAGCCCGTCCTGACGCTCAACGGCCCCTACGGCGTCTTCGCTGAACACGAGACCGCCATACTCGGGTTTCTGTGCCAGGCCTCGGGCGTGGCGACGGGGGCGGCCCGATGCCGGATCGCCGCGGGGGAGAAGCTTGTAATCTCATTCGGTGCCCGCAGGATGCACCCGGCCATCACCCCGATGGTCGAGCGCGCCGCCTACCTCGGCGGCTGCGACATGGTCGCCGTGGACCTGGCGGTCGAGCGTCTGGGCATCCCCACCACAGGCACCACCCCCCACGCCCTGCCCCTCATCCTCGGCTCTACCGCCGAGGCCGCCAGGGCTTTCGACGAGGTGGTGGAGCCAGAGGTGCCGCGCACCATCATCATAGACACCTACGACGACGAGAAGTTCGGCGCGTTGCTGGCCGCCCGGGCGATACCGGATTCGATCTACGCGATCCGGATGGACACACCGGGTAACCGCCGCGGCGACTTCAGAGACCTGATGCGCGAGGTCCGCTGGGAGCTGGACCGCAACGGATTCGGGCACGTCAAAATCTTCGCCTCCGGCGGCATAGACGTCGAGTATATCCTCCACCTCAATTCCGTCTGCGACGCCTACGGGGTCGGCGGCGCGATCTCGGACGCGCCCATGATCGACTACTCCCTAGACATCGTGGAAGTGAACGGCGAAGACCGTTCCAAGCGCGGCAAGCGCGGCGGTCGCAAGCGCCTTCTGGAGATGAAGAACGGCTCCCGCAAGGTCCTTCCCGCGACCGCGCCCGTCCCGCAAGACACCCGCGAGGTACTTCAGCCCCTCGATCACCTCTACTCTCCACCGCCGGACGCAGACACTATCCGCGACCGCGTGCTCGGTCAACTCGCCTCCGGCCAGTACACACTCTAGGATATCCACCCGGGACCCGCCTCCTCGACGAGTCCAGCCGCAGGGACCGAATACCTCAAATAGACTAGGCAGATCTCAGTCATTTAGGCGATGTGATACCTGTTGCTAATACGCATAATTCGTAGGTGAGCGGTAGGCGCGTAGTATGTCCGGTCTTCGGACGGTGCGCTTGTCGGGTACGGGAGCAAAGAGAGGACGAAGAGATGGAGGACACGGTAGCCGCAACCTTGATCTGCCCCTTCTGCGCGGATGCGGCGCTTCGCTCCTTCGGTCGCAACTCCGCACGTTGCGAGCCCTGCGGCGGTGTCCTGGGCGGGGAACTCCTCGTTACGCTTCACCAGATAGCGGTGCTGCCCGCCGCCGGTCGGCACGCGTGCGAGTGCGGCCATCCGGAGATGAAGCTACTCCCCGACGGGGTGTACCGGTGTCCGGCCTGCGGCTCCGAGGTCACGCCGGTGTCGGCCGGCCCGACCATCTGGAAGCCTCCCGACCACACCGAGGCGTACTGGTGCGGCTGGCTCGATAGCCGGTACGGTAAGCCGGCATGCTTCACCGGCAACTGGCAACTGGCGAAGTGGGACGCGCCCTCCGACCGCCTGGACTACTACCGCGGCCACCGAGCCGGCCGTGAAGCCCGCTCCGAAGGACCCGACTCATCGAAGCCTCGTAGGCCCCCGGCCCTGGCACCCTATAGCGCGTAGCGCCGGGCGCCGCGAACACGCTGAGGCCTACGCTAGGGCCATCAGCAGCAGGTCGCTGTGCCTCGCGGTCGAGGATCAGGTCCCGCCCGAGCTTATGACCAGATAGTAGCTGCACTCCCCTTCGCCCGCGTTGTCGAAGCGATGCGGGATGTCGGCCTCGAAGTAGGCGGCGTCGCCCTCTGTGAGCAAGTGCTCCTC
>DASQVA010000165.1:0-10331 GCA_035641035.1 Rubrobacter sp.
CGTGATCGTAGACGTTTGTGGTGACCATGATCTCGTCGGCTGCCGTGTGTTCGGCGAGCTCCTCGAGTCGCGCCCGCACTGCCCGAGGCTCGCCGAACACTTGCATCGAACGGTAGGCATCGGCCAACCGGCGTTCGGCCGGTGAGTAGGAATAACACATCGCTTCCTCGGGGCTCGGCAGCGGTCCGGGGCTCCCGCTTCGTATGCGCACCCAGGCCAGTTCCATAGAGGAGGCGAGCTTCTCTGCATGCCCGGTGGTTTCGGAGCAGACGACGGATACGGCGAGGATGGCCGAGGGTCGCTCGAAGGCCTCTGAGGGCTCGAAGCTCTCGCGGTAGGTGCGCATGGCAGGGGCCGGGTCCGTGGGGCTGAAGTGCGAGGCGAAAGCGTAGCCGAGACCAAGCTCCCCGGCTGCCTTCGCCGAGTAACCGCTGGAGCCGAGCAGCCAGATCGGCGGCAGCCCGACGTCGCTCGGCATGGCGACCACGGACCGGAACGGGTGATCTTCGGGGAATCCATCGCCCGCGAAAGCAAGAAGCTCGCCGAACTGCTGCGGGAAGTCCTCCGCTCCGCCTCCGTCGCGCGAGCGGCGCAGCGCCGTGGCCGTCACAGGGTCGGTGCCCGGTGCGCGGCCTATGCCGAGGTCGATACGCTCTGGATGCAGGGCCTCCAGCACTCGGAAGGTCTCGGCCACCTTCAGCGGGGCGTGATTAGGGAGCATGATCCCGCCGGCACCGACCCGGATCCTCTCGGTCTCGTTCGCGACGTGCCCGATCATAACCTCCGGCGCAGAGCTGGCGATACTGGGCAGGTTGTGGTGCTCGGCGAGCCAGTATCGCTGGTAGCCGAGCCGGTCGGTGAGCCGAGCCAGATCGAGCGTGTTGCGAAGCGCATGGGTGCTGTTCGAGCCCGAGCTGACCGGCGAGACGTCGAGGACGGAGAGCCCGAAATCCATGTGATGTAACTCCTTTGTAGAGAGGCCCGTTCAGAGGTGTCAGTTCGTTATTCTATCCGCGCTGGCCAAGCCCCTTGTACACTCGCCCGGTGTACGGGGTCAGCGGGCAGCACCACATCTCTGAGGCCATTCACGAAGGTTTAATCGACCGGTTCCTATATCACGGCGGTGCATACGAGAGGGCCGTGGGCCTCATGCCGGCTGGTAGGAGTAGTGACACAAGTGAAGCGCACCGCCTTTAGTGAGGTCCTGCTCTCCGGCGCAGGAGATCCTGTCAGCGGCTAGTTGCTGCCACCCCAGCAAGTTCATCGAGTCGATGCAGGGTCTCGCTTTCTGACAGGGTCGGCAGGCCGAGCAAGACACGCTCCACGTCTAGCTGCGCGTATGCTTCCAGGTCTTCAGGCTCGCTGAATGCGTTGAACACGGTCACCGGCACGTCCCTTCCGGCCGCCTCTCGCAGCTCGCCTAGCATCGGCTTCACCTTGTCCGGCGGAAGCCCGTTAGCCAGCCAGGCGTCGCCGAACTGAGCGATCCTGTCGAAGGCGCGACTCCCGCCCCCGACGTAGATCGGCGGGTACGGCATTTGCACCGGTTTGGGCCAAGCCCCGATCGGGTCGAAGTTCACGTACTGGCCGTGGAACTCCGGCTTGTCTTTGGTCCAAATCTCTATCATCGCCCGGATACGCTCGTTCATCAGCTCGCCTCGGGTGCTTGGGTCGGTTCCGTGGTTCTCCATCTCCTCGCGGTTCCAGCCTGCGCCGATGCCGAAGATCATCCGCCCCCCGGACACGAGGTCGAGGCTTGCAACTTCCTTGGCCGTAATGATCGGGTCTCGCTCGACTATCAGGGCTACCCCCGTGCCGAGCAGCAAGTGTTCGGTAGCCGTAGCCGCGGCGGTGAGCGTAATGAAGGGATCCAAAGTACGGTAGTACTTTCGCGGCAGCTCACCACCCCTAGGCCAAGGCGATTTTCGGCTGAGGGGGATGTGGGTGTGCTCGGCGATAAACACAGAGTCGAAGCCACGCTCTTCGATCGCACTTGCCAGGGCTCCCGGCGCGATTCCTTCATCGGTCACGAACGTCGAGATGCCAAACTTCATACCATTATTGAACCATACCCACAGGCGAACGAGATGTGCTTCAGCCCTAGCATGGGTTATTCCTCGGCAGATCATTGGGTTTGCGGACCTCTGCTCCCGATCGGACCCTGCGCGTTTTGTAGGCTTTATGCGTTAGACGAGCCTTTCTTCTCGCTATGATGGTAGTGGCGCTCTTGATGGTCTTGTATTTGCGGTTCTGCGCATCTTCACTCCTCCAAGCCTTATGGCGACTGTATAGAATGGGGTGCAAAGAGCTGATGGGGGTGGACGATGCGACATGCGGTTCTCGGGGTGGGCGGGGTCGGCGGGCTCGTGGGCGGCGCGCTCGCGAAGATCGGCCATCCGATTACCCTGATCGTGCGACCCGGCCGTCGGGACCACTACCCTGATCAGCTGACCGTCGAAAGTGCGACGCTCGGGACCTTCGAGGCGCCGGTGCAGGTCGCCGATCGGCTCGATGGACAGTTTGATGTCGTATGGATCACCGTCAAGGCAATGGCGCTCGAGGCGGCGCTTCATGCCATCCCCCCGAAGGGACTGCGCGGTGCCGTCGTGGTGCCGCTGCTAAATGGAGTAGACCACATAAAGCAGCTACGCGATCGTTACCGACCCGAGCGGGTCTTGCCGGGAACGATACGGGTCGAAGCCGAGCAGATAGTGCCTGGGCGAGTTCGACAGCTCTCTGCGTTCGTGGACGTGCAAGTAGCACCGAGTCCGGCAACACGGGCACGGGCGGAGGCGTTGTGCGCCGAACTGCGCACCGCCGGCTTGACCTGTGAAGTTCGCGAGGACGAGGTCACCATGCTCTGGAGCAAGCTTTGCTTTTTGGCGCCCTTCGCGCTGGCGACCACGGCTTCGGGGGGACCACTGGGACTCGTTCGCTCGGATCCGAGTTGGTGGGCCCGGTTGGAGGGGTGCGTTAACGAGGCCTGCGCCGTCGGACTTGCTGAGGGGGCTAAGGTCGCCCCTGAGCCGATCCTAGCGGCTTTCGAAGGGTTGACCGACGGTTTCCGGAGCTCGATGCAAAAAGACGTGGCGTCGGGACGGCCGCCGGAGATTGAAGCTATCGCGGGACCCATCCTCCGTGGCGGTGGCGAGTACGGCATCGACGTGTCCACGACTCGTGCCCTCATGGAGCGGATCATGGCTCTACCGTAAAGGCCAAGGGTGACCTATTGCGGTTCCTAGTCTTCTGCCATTAGCTCCGTCGCCCTTCGTGTTCGTTGGCACGACCGTGGTGTTGCTTAGCCGGTCGGGGCGTGGACGAAATCCCCTCAGCTCCATTCCAGGCAAGCGCGGTTTGTAAAGCAACCTGGAGCTAGCGACTGGAAGATCTCCAGCCCCACATCCGTGGAAAGCTCATGATAAAGTTCGAAGGGCCTTGATCGCCCCACTACTAGCGAAGTTGGCGGAGTAGTTACGCGATCCGATGGTCTTGAGTGCCTCCTCCAGGCGCTTACTCTGTCCCAGACGTCCGTGTGCCACGGACTCGACCCGAAAGAAACCGATCATGTAACTTGGCTCTACACCTTCTACACATCTTCGACAGGACGCAGGCGGTGATCTACGCCCTACGAGAGGGCGTTATAGACGTCGAGGAGCTTGAGTATCGTTCCTCCGGGGAATCATGACTCTAATCCTGGTACCCTCGCCAAGCGGGCTCCTTACCTCGATCTTCCCACCCAAACCTTCGACCCTCTCGCGCATCGCCGAGAGCCCCACGCCAACTCGCGTAGACGCAGGATCAAACCCTCTGCCGTCGTCGACGACCTCCGCCACCACCACCATCATCTCCTCCTGAGCCTCCAGCCCCAGCCTTACCTCGACGTTCCTTGCTCCGGAGTGACGCCGGGCATTGATGAGGGCCTCCTGAAGCACGCGCAACAGCTCCACGCTCACCTCTACGGGAATCCCCTCGGGCAACCCTTCGTCAACCGCCAATCGTATCTTGCAGCCGGGGTTCGCCTGCCGGTTGAGCTCCACGAGCGATTCGAGGGACTTTACGAACGGCCGCTCCTTCTCCTGCCTCAGGTCGTATATGGCGCTGCGCAAACCTGAGGTCGCCCGTCCGAGGGCCTCGAGCTCCTCTTCGAAATCTAGACTTGCCCCGGATCTCTTGGCCTGCAGGTGGTTAAGTCGCAAAGACTGCAACGCGCCAGAGAGATCCTGCAGGACCATGTCATGCAGATCCCGCGCGATCCTGCGGCGCTCTGCCCGACGGATCTCCGAAAGCTCCTCCTCGGCTCGGCGCCGCTCGGTAACGTCATTCTGGACCCCGACGAAGTTGGTCGTGCGCCCGTCCTCATCCCGTACGGGGTAGATGCTCAGCTCGTTCCAGAACAGGGCTCCGTCCTTGCGATAGTTGCGTAGTATCACGGTGCAGTGCCGTCCCTCGCGGACCGCGGCCCTGAGTTCTCCTAACACCGGTTGGTCCCAGTCGTCGCCTTGCAAAAAGCGGCAGTTGCGGCCCACTACTTCCTCGGCCGCGTAGCCGGTCGTCCTCTCGAAGGCGGGGTTGACGTACACGATCGGGTCATCGGGCTGGCTCGGGTCGGTGATTACGATAGAGTTGGTGCTGGCGGTCACCGCCCTATCGAGCAGGCGCAATTTATCGAGACTATCCACAGACTGCTCTCATCCGCAACCTCACCCCACCTTCGACAATCTGGCCGCCAAACGTAGGTCATGTGCCTGCCCACTTTATACACCCTGTAGGCAGGGACTCGCCAGAAAAAGCCTCGTAGGTGGCGGGCGAGCGTTCCCAGGCATCCGGCGGTGGTGCACCCTCCCGACGCACCAAGCACGGCGCTCGTCTCTACTGCCGAGACGGTCAAAGAGAGGAAAATCATAGACATCTTGGTGCTAAAACCTCACAGATCTTTGCATGCAGTATCTCTTTCCCTTCGTTTCTTGATGATGGATCGATGGGGCGGCGCGGCCGCCCATACGGGCAAGGAGTTCGACACTTGGCAGGCTCACTTCACCGGAAAAACGTCGTTGCGGCGCGCAACGTGCTGGGTGGCGAGGAGACCGTAGCGACGATCGCCGAGAGCTGCTGCCCGGAAACTGCCGAATCAGCATAAACAAGCCGGTGTCGCGGTCGCAGTAGGACAGACCAGAATATAGCGATCCGCTTTCGCACGGCGGAGGTGAGGGGTTCGAGTCCCCTCGGCTCTACTTTGCAAAAGTGTCGACTTACAGCTCCTATGCAGGAAAGAGGAGGGGTGGATGGCTCCCCCCGCACTACTTGACATCAATCCGGTAGGAAAGAGCGTTCTCCAGGGTCTGAGCTGCACCGCATGCTGGAGCTTCTGCGAAATCTATCATGCAACCCGGAACAGTAGGTCACGTCCGTCGCGCAGCCTACAGGTATTCTCCAGGGCGATATCGAAGCTGCGCGCCAGCGTCTCCTGAGTCAGCCACGCCACGTGCGGCGTGACCACCACGTTCTCCAACGACAGGAGTGGGTGGTCAGGCGGCGGGGGCTCTTCGGAGAGGACGTCGAGGCCGGCGGCCCGCAGGTGTCCACTCGTGAGTGCCTCGACAAGCGAGACTTCCTCGACGAGCCCGCCGCGCGAAGTGTTGACTAGGACGGCGCCCGATCTCATGCGCGCCAGGGCCGCCCGATCGATGAGTTTCTCCGTCTCCGGCGTCAGTGGAAGGTGCAGCGACACTATGTCTGACGCCTCGAGCAGGTCGTCGAGGCTGTATCGTTCGATCCCAAGATCCGAACGCTCGCGCCTTGCGGTGTAGATAACGCGGGCGCCCAGGGCCCGAAGCGGCCCGACGAGCCGCGAGGCGACCGCGCCGGCACCTACGAGCCCCACCGTCCGGCCACAGATCTCTCCCAGGGTGTTTCGCCGCTCGCGGGCTTCGCCCTCCGGCGCCCAGCCGTTCCCGATGCGGCATGCCCGATCGAACCCTGTGAGGTTTCGAAGGGCGGCCAGCATGAGCATAAGGGCCGCTTCTGCAACCGCTTGCGTATTAGTGCCCGGCATGTTTGCGACTGCTACCCCACGCTGACGCGCCGCCTCGAGGTCTATAGTGTTGACGCCGACCCCGATCTTCTGGACGAGCCGAAGGCGCGGTGCACCTGCCAGGACCTCGTCTGTGACGGGCTTCAGGATGTGCAGCAGGACAGCTGCGTCGCGCAGTTCGCCCGCTAGCCTCGCCGCGTCCTCCTCGGGGCTCACGACGACCCGCGCCCCATTGTCCGCCCACCCGGCGAACACCGCTTCGTACAACTTGCCCGGGTCGTAGCCGCAGACCACCTTCATGCTATAGCGAGCTCTCCCCGTCCCTGTGTGCGGAGTCACGCATGGAGGTTTAACTCGATCAACTTACGCTACCCCGGGAGCTTGCCATGCCAACCCGCCAGGGGCAGGCCCGTCTCGGTTTCGATCTCCAGCAGCCGGTTATACTTGGCGAGGCGCTCGGACTGGGTGATCGACCCGATCTTAATCTGGTCGCCGCCCCAGCCGACCGCCAGGTCCGCGAGCCAGTTATCCTCCGTCTCCCCGCTGCGCGCGCTCACCGTTACGGTCCAACCGGCCTCCCTCGCCACGCCTAAGGCCTTGACCGCCTCGGTGAGCGTGCCAACCTGGTTGACCTTCAACAAGAGGGCGTCGGCCGCTCCCGATTCCACGGCCCTCCGGATGCGGACGGGATTTGTGCACAGGAGATCGTCTCCGAGGGTCAACGCACGCCCCGAAACACGCTCGCGCAGCTTCCGCCAGCTCTCCCAGTCGTTCTCAGAGAGGCCGTCTTCGACGCTGATGATCGGGTAGCTATCGAGCCAGGACGATACGTACTCGATCATGCCGGCTGCGTCGAGCGGTTCGTCTCCGAGATGGTAGCCGCCGTCCCGGTAGAAGTGGCTCGAAGCCACATCTACCGCAAGGGCGACGTCGCGCCCAGGTTCAAAACCAGCCAGCTCTATCGCCTCCACTGTGGCTCGGAGCATCTCTTCGGCGTTGACGAACGGCGGGGCTAGTCCTCCCTCATCAGCCGTCAGGGACCGCATATCGTAACGGTCCCTGCCGAGGCTTGCGGCGGCCTGGTACACGGCGTAGGTCGTGGAGAGAGCCTCGTCCATCGTCGGTGCGGAGAGAGGGATCACCAGGTTGTCCTGTATCGGGATCTGCCCGCCCGCGTGTTTGCCGCCAGAGAACAGGTTGATCGTAGGGCGCGGTAGGGCGTCGGGCGTATGTCCCAGCATGTCTGCAAAGTGCTCGTAGAGTGGTATGCGGCGTTCGATCGCACCGGCGCGGGCGAAGGCTAGGGAGACAGCCAGGATTGCGTTGGCCCCCAACCGCGATTTGTTAGCCGTGCCGTCCAACTCGACCATCGCCCGATCGAGGTCTTCCTGCGTCTCGAACGACCGCTCCTTGAACGACTCGTTTAAGGTCCCACTGACATTCGCGGTAGCCTTCCGACAACCGAGACCATCGTACCGATCTGCGTCACCGTCGCGGAGTTCGAGTGCCTCGGCCGCACCGGTCGAGGCTCCCGAGGGGACCGAAGCGGATCCAACCGCGCCGCCCTCGAGTTCGCAGACCGCCTTTACGGTCGGTCGTCCGCGACTATCCAGAATCTCCAGCCCTCTTAGACGTGCAATCTTGGGCATGACCCTACAATCTCCCCACGAAGCCCTCGACCAACCCCGGCACACTCTCAGGCGGGCTGTGTATGAGCGCGAGCACCGCCTCCCTTTGTCGGGCGAGCTCCCTGTCATCCAGATACTCTAGCGGCGAGCGCCCTGCGACGCGTGCGATCAGGCAACCCAAGGTGTGGCGTACGGCTCTACACTCTAATTCCTCCGTCCACGAGAGATCCTCGACCTCCTCCCAGTACACCGCCCAGTGGAGCCGTGCCGCGTCTGAGAAGGCGGTCCGCTTCTCCGGCAGGTGGTGGGCTTTACTCAAGAAGTGGGTGAGGGAGAAACCCAGATCGAAGGCCGGCTCGCCGAAGTGGATGACCTCGTGATCCAACAGCACGATCCGTCCTTCTTGGACGAGAACATTCTTCGGGCTGTAGTCGCCGTGCACCAGGGTGACGCGGTTGTTGCGCGTCTCCTCTATGAGCGCGTGTAGGAATCTTGCCGCCGCGGAGATCCGCTCCGCGGCGTAGCCGTAGTACGGTTCCAGTCTCAACGACTCGAAGATCGTTCGATCCTCGAAGATCCGCGCCATATCGTCGCGGCGCTCGTAGCCCTCGCGATGGACCACCCCTAGCAGCCGGCCGAACTGCTCTACGTGGTCCATCTTCAAGGCGCCCCGGAGTAGCATGGTCTTCCAGTTCTCGTGTGGCTCGGGAACGGCCTTCATGGCGAGTAGATGGTTTTCGTGGTCCTCGAAGACGAGTGGCGTAGTGGTACCCGGAGGGGCGAGCCGCTCAAGCCAGCGCAGCCCTAAAGCCTCCTGGTGGATCCGCGCTGGATCGGAGAACCAGTCCACCGCGACGCGTAGCTTCGGCAGGGCTTGCTTAAGAACCCAACTCTCGCCCGTCCCGGGCCATTCGACGAGCACCGTGCGGTTGGAGACACCACCCTTGAGCACGCGCACCTTAGGTTCTTCCCCCTCGCCGATGCGTCCGGTCCGCCTGAAGTATTCGACCAGTGCCCCGGGTCGCTCTATGTCAAGAAGCTCGGCATCCACAATGACCATAACCATAACCGATCGACGTGCCAGGATCATAAGAGGGTGAGGACTCAAGCCCGGCGGCCGACGCACCGATGTTCTCTCAATAAAGATTAGCTCTCGATGGAGATCAAGGAGTATCAGGAGACACGAGGTGTCGAGCTTGCACTTCGAGTAGGTCGAAGGATCCTGCGTCGAGACGGAAGACGGATGTTCATGGATAGATCTGCTAGCAAGAGCGTACTGCTGGAGCGTGTAGGCTCAGGTAAGCAGCGTAACTCATGTAGTCTATGGTGGCGAGGTATAGGCGGCGGACGAAGAGGTACGACGGGTCTGGGGCCCAAAGATACAGGCGTGGTGGGAGACCTCAAACACGGATCGTGAAGAGGGTACGTCGGCGGTAGGGGAGGGTGTATCGCCGTACAGATGGTCCATCAGCATCCACAGCGAATTTCAAAGTTATTGGTCCGTTAGGAGAATTGAGCAGAGTATGGTCAACTATATTTGTGTGCGCTGTGGCGTTCAATACACTGGGACTGTGGAGTCACCTGCACGTTGCGCCATCTGCGAAGATGAGCGCGAGGCTGTCTACTGGAAGGGACAGCGGTGGACGACGCTCGCGGATCTGCGCCGCGATCACCAGAACGTCGTCCAACCGCTCGAAATAGACCTCATCGGCCTCCATACAGAACCGCACTTCGCCATCGGGCAGCAGGCCTTCCTGATCCGAACGCCCGAGGGAAACGTGCTGTGGGATTGTTTAAGTCTGATTGACGACGCGACCATTACGGCGGTGCAAGCAGTGGGAGGACTAACCGCGATCGTAAGCTCGCATCCCCATTTCTACGGAACACTAGTAGAGTGGAGTCAGGCTTTTAACGGGATCCCGATCTATCTGCACGCTGCGGACCAAAGTTGGGTTATGCGCCCGGATCCAGCCATAGTGTTTTGGGAAGGGGCAACGTACCCGCTTGCTCCAGATTTGACCCTCATTCATTGCGGGGGGCATTTTCCCGGTTCGACAGTGCTTTACTGGGCTGCGGGCGCTAAGGGCCGGGGGGTGCTATTCAGCGGCGACACGCTCCACGTGGTCGAAAACCATCGTTATGTCAGCTTTATGTACAGCTACGTAAATTACATACCGTTGGCAGGGGTAGGCGTCCGCCAGATTACCGAGCGGCTCAGTGCGTTACGTTATGATCGTATCTACGGGTGTTTTGCTGGGTGGGTGGTGGCAAGAGATGCGCAAGCTGCAGTAGCATGCTCAGCGACCCGGTATCTGCGCGCTATTGGGGACGCATAGGGGCCTCCGGTCGATAGCTGTGCGCACTATTTGTGCTTGAGGGTCACGACCCAGGACCAAGGAGGGCCGGCCCGCTCGTCCGATGTACGAAACCTCATGCGGTTCACGCCATGAGCTCGGCGCTCGGCTCACCGGTAAAACTCCAGTGGGGTAGCCAGCTCTCTGGTTAAGTGCGCCTTGAGTCACCCTGGTTCTAAGCAGAGTAACATGACGATGTGGGTAGGTACGTAGGCAGGCATCCGGTGGCACTAGGCTTGCTAATCACCACCGGGTGCTCGTGCCTCTTCATGGCGTTGGTGGCAGGGATCCTTATCGGAGGTCCATTGGTGCGCTTCG
>DASQVA010000166.1:0-2139 GCA_035641035.1 Rubrobacter sp.
CTCATCGGGGCGGCTTTCGGGCTCGGTCTGATCGCCGGACCCGTCCTCGGCGGCCTCCTGAGCCTCTACTCTTTGGGCGCCCCGGCCTTCGCTGCCTCCGCACTGGCTCTCTGCAACGTAGCGTTCGGCTTCTTCGTGCTGCCGGAATCTCTCCCGCTCATGCGCCGGACGTCGACCCCGATCTTGCGCCTTAACCCGATCTCGCAGCTGGGCGATGTTCTGAGGATGGGTGGTATCCGGGCGTTGCTACTCGCCGTCTTCCTGCTGAACCTGTCCTTTGCAGGGCTCTTGACCAACTTCCCACTCTTCAGCAACGCGCGCTTCGGGTGGGACGCCACCTCCAACGCCTTCTTCTTCGCGTTCGTCGGCGTCTGCGCCGTGCTCACGCAGGGCGTGCTGCTCGGGAGGCTCCAGCCCCGCTTCGGCGAGAAGCGGCTTTTGCTCGGCGGCCTCGCGCTGATGTCCGTTAGCCTCGGCCTGATGGCGTTGGTCCCGCTCGGCCTTTTGCTCTATCCCGTCGTCGGGGTCCTGGCTGTGGGTGCCGGCCTGTCTATCCCCTCTATAACGGCCCTGATCTCGCACCGCGTCTCGGAAAGCGAGCAGGGCAAGGTCATGGGTGGACAGCAGGCTATCCTCAGCCTGACACTGATTCTGGGGCCCGTGATCTCTGGCCTCGCCTTCGACCACCTCAGCATTCCGGCACCGTACTGGATCGGCGGCCTTTTGGCGGCACTGGCCTTGCTGGTAGCAGCAACGGCTCTGATACCGACGCATCCTGGACACGACATCTCAAAGCCAGCCCCATTTCGTAACCAACGAGAACCAGGAGGATAACCGCCATGGCTTCTTCGAGTATGTCCGCGAACGTCGTGCTCCGGACCGGTATCGTCGCCCTCACCCTAGGTACGGCCTTTATTCACTTCTCGCTAAACTTCCCCGACCCGGGGTTTATCCTCAACGCCCTCGGGTACGTAGCGCTCCTGGCCGCACTGTACCTGCCGGTCCCCCAGCTCGCGCGCTACCGGAACGCCGTGCGGTGGATACTTATCGGCTACGCGGCACTCACGATCTTGCTCTGGATCCTGTTTGGAGACCGCACCCTCACCGGGTATACCGCCAAAGCCATCGAGATCGCCCTGATCGCGCTACTCCTGCTCGACGCCCGCAAGTCGCGCTCGTAGTTTACCCATTCCCTAAGCCACCCACCGCCAGGTGACGAACAGGGTCGTGAGTACCGCTCCCAGACTACCGCTGACCAGAACCCACACTCCGAGGGCGAGCCTACTCCGGGAGAGCAGAAGACCCAGAGCCAGAAAGAGCGGGAAGGCCTCGAGCACGAAGCGTGGCAAGCCTAGAAGCGGGATCAGGGGACTCGGGGTGAGGATGTGCAGCAGCATGACGACGAAAGAGAACACGGAGAGCCCCGGTGACAAGACGGCGAAGCCGATGCCCATCAAGACCAGAAAGAGGATGAGGAAGGCGAAGTTCACGGCGCCGGAGGCTTCAAGCGTCGGGCCTACCGATGGATCTAGAAAGAGAGGCGCGGGGTCGAGGAGGTAGCTCATGCTCTCGCCGACGGCGATCCAGGCCTCCTCGAGCGTCGCTAGCGGGTTGGTGAGCTCGCGACCCCAGTAATCGGTCTGCGCCTGAGCGAAGATCAGGGGGTCCCCGAACCGGGCCCACAGAAAAACCATATATCCTAAGAGACCCGTCGGCACGAGGAATATCTCCCACAGCCCCCGCCACCCGAACTCCTCTCTATTTCGCAGCCACTCGTAGAGCAGGGGTATGAGCAAGAGCACCCCGGAGTTACGAGTCGCGGCGGCGAGAGCCCCCAGAAGGGCGGCGAGCAATAGGTCCCGCCGAACGTAGGCCGACCAGTAAGCGCCGGCGGCGGACGCGACAAAGAGCGCCTCCGTGAACGGGGCGTTGAGAAAGAAGGCCGTTGGGAAGAAGGCGAAGGCCAACGTCGTGGCCCTCGCTCTATCTTTGTCCCGAACCTTCTCGGCGATCCGGTACAGGAAGTACAGCGCGAAGGCGGTAGCGACAAGGGAGATGAGCACACCCCAGAGGGCAGGTCCGCCGCCCAGTGCGCTCCCGACCCGCATAATCATCGGGAAGACGGGGAAGAAGGCGGTC
>DASQVA010000167.1:0-21043 GCA_035641035.1 Rubrobacter sp.
GCGAGTGCCACCGCTAGCGCTAGTGCGGCGGCCACTCCCACGGCAAGTGCCTCTGCGAGCGCTCCGGTGGAGAAGCTCCCTGAGAGCGGTGGTGTGGGCACTGGGGTGGCCTTGCCCGCCGCCCTGGCACTGATGGTCTGCGGGATTGGGGCGATTGCCTTGGTGCGGCGCTCGGTCACCTAGCAGAAGGCCTTTCTCCTCGACCGAAGGGAGGACCGGAGCGTAGTATCAGCTCCGGTCCTTCGTCTAGCCCTTATTCACCCAAGTGCGTGGAACAGGAATTCTCAGAAGTCCATGTGCAAGATTCTGCATAGTTCGCACCTATCGGGTCGGGAGAAGGGAGAGCATCCCGGCCCGACGCATTCTAGTCAACACTACATGTTATGGTGCTGGATAAAGATTCACGTTTCGGGATGTCTCCACCAAGGCTTCGGGGGTTGCTTATGTACGCTACCGCGCAGCCTGGGCTCTTAGCGTAGCCGCAGTATGAGTGAGACTACCACGCGAGAATCACAAGGCTACTTCAGGGGAAGGAAGCCCACACCGCCAAACGCGCCAGCAAAACCGTCCCCAAGTACACCGCCAGCGCACGCGAGATCACCAGCACACCTACCCCCACCCACTTCAGCACCGGCCACAGCGCTCCGAACGCAGCCCCCGCTGCCTCCAGCAACCGCCTCGTGGCTTGTCGTATCGTCTCGTACAAACCTATGTGTCGGCCTCCCACCGTTTTGGGAAGGAAAAAGAGAAGGCCAGGAAAAACCGTCGGGTAAACGGAGGGGGACTCCCGGCCAACTTCTCGACCTTAGCAACCGGATTTTAGATTTCGATTAGAATTCCATTAGAACCTATAAAGGCCAGAGCCCGCCTAGACCCCGGATGTATCCTACATCAGCTTTACGCTATCCCACTCGGGTTTCTAACCATGCTGACCAATCGCCATCCCCGCCGTATCTTCTGGTATACGGCCGCTGGCAGGAGTTCATTGTCAGCGCCCTCATTAGTAGATTCACTGGTAGATATTTGTACATGCTCGGTGTAGTAGCGTTCGGACGGCGGTCTGTTAGAGCATTTCTCTTCGTCGGTGGCCACAGCTCTCGTGCGATTCTTTGGAGGCTGTGTAGCCCGACAGGATTAGTGCTGCATTTGACACGTGTCCCCTACCTGCTGGTCCGGGGAAGTGTTATTTTTGTTCCATATCGAGCTTGTGGTGGTTCCGCGCGGTCTGCTGCGGGTGCGTATGGTAGAGGAGGCAGCTTGACGGAGGGCGAGGGAGAGGTGACACGAGGGTTGGAGCGCCTGTACGGGAAGTCCGCGGTCGTTACCGGGGCGGCCAAGGGCATCGGCCGCGCAACCGCCGAACTGTTCGCAAGGGAGGGAGCGCGGCTCGTCGTCAACGACGTAGATGAGGATACGCTTACCAAACTTCGAGAGCGACTGGCGTATTCAGGGGTGGAGGTCCAGGCAGTCGTCGGCGACGTCTCGGTGGTCGAGGACGCGCAGCGTATCATCGAGGCGGCCGTCGAGGAGTTCGGACGCATAGACGTCCTGGTAGCCAACGCCGGCGTGATACCACTGAATAACATCGTAGACGCCACGCCCGAAGACTGGGAGGCCGTCATGGCGGTGGACGGACGGGGGATGTTCCTGACCTGCAAGTACGCCGTCGAGGCGATGCTCGGGCAAGAGAAGCCGGGCGGCTCGATAGTTTGTCTCTCTTCCATCTCGGGGGTGGCGGGGCAGGCCGAGCAGTCCACGTACGGGCCAGCGAAGTTCGTCGCGTCCGGGATCACCAAGCACCTCGCCGTCGAGTGGGCCGACCGCGGGATCCGGGTGAACGCCGTCGCCCCCGGCACGATAGCGACCGAGGCCGTCGCGGAGCTGCCGGAAGAGTACAAAGCCCCGATGAAGGAGGCGCACCCCATAGGCAGGCTCGGCGAGCCCTCCGAGGTCGCCAACGCGATCCTGTTCCTCGCCTCCGACGAGGCGTCGTTCGTGACCGGCGCGATCCTACCGGTGGACGGCGGGTACCTTGCCCAGTAGGCGGATGCGGGGGCGCTAGCGTGTTGAGGATGATCCAAGTCGTGCCACATTCGCCGGGCTGGGCCGCAGTAGTCCGGGCTGAGGCGGACCGGCTGACCGCCGTGCCGGGCGACGAGGTCATTGCGATTCATCACATAGGCAGCACCGCCATACCGGGGATAAGCGCCAAACCCATCATCGACATCCTGCTCGCGGTGCGCGAGGTGGAGAGGCTGGACGAACTCCGCCCCGAGATGACCGCGCTGGATTACGAGGGCAGGGGCGAGTTCGGGCTCCCCGGACGACGGTACTTTGCCAGGACCACGGACAGACGCCGGATGCACCAGATCCACGCTTACAAGACCGACAACCCCGGCTTGGAGCCGCACCTAGCTTTCAGGGACTACCTGATCTACCACCCCGAAAACGCGCAAGCCTACGGCCGGTTGAAGGAGGATCTGGCGGAGGAGTTCCCCAAGGACATCGAAGGCTGCATGGCCGGCAAGGACGCATTCATCAAGGAGACGGAGAAGAAAGCCGTGGCCTGGAGTCGCTGGCGACGATGCATGTAGCCGTAATCGCCGACGACCTCACCGGCGCCGCCGATAGCGGCGTTCAGCTCGTCCGCGCCGGCTACCGGACCGCCGTGCTCTTCCGCGGGGAGGGGATCCCCGCCGCCGACCTCGATGCCGTCTCGCTCGACACCGACTCCCGCACGCGACCGGCCGGTTTCGCCGCCAAACGGGTCATCGAGGCGGCACGCGGAGCGCGCGCCGCCCGCCTCGTCTACAAGAAGATGGATTCCACCCTCCGGGGCAACGTCGCTGCCGAGCTATCCGCCGCCCTGGGAGCGACCCGTCGCGGGCGCGTTGTCCTAGCCCCCGCCTTCCCCGCCGCCGGACGCACCACGGTGGGCGGCGTGCAACTCGTCCACGGGGTCCCCGTCCACGAGACCGAGATGCGAAACGACCCCCGCACCCCCGTTCGCGAGGGCCGCGTCCCGAAGCTGCTGCGAGGGTCTTTCCACTCAATCGCCACCCTCGGCGTCGAGGACCTCGCCGACCCGGAGAAGGTTCGCAAGACCTTGGAGGATAGCGAGTGCGTGGTCGCCGACGCGGAGCACGATGCTGACTTGGAAGCCCTCGTGCGGGCCGTGCCCGACCCTTCGGCCGTGTTGTGGGCCGGCTCGGCCGGGCTGGCGCTCGCCCTTGGGAGCGCGTACCCTGGGCCCCGGGCGCGGGAGTCGCCCGGTTCGCTAGCGCCGGCCCGTAGGGTACTGGTCGTGATCGGGAGTCTCAGCGGGGTCTCGCGGGACCAACTGCAACGGCTGGTCGAGGAGTATGGGGACGTGGCGGCGCCTGTCTACGCCGACCATCGCGGTGCGGTGGAGGAGGCGGCGCGGATCGCGCGGAGGGCCCTCTCCGGCGGACCATGCGCGATCGTTCACTCGCCCGGAGAGAGGGGCACACCAGGGGCCGGGGGTTCGGTGGTGAGGACGCTGGCCGAGGTTGCGGCCCGGCTCTCCGGTCGGGGGTTCTTTGACGCGCTGGTGATGACCGGGGGCTCCACGGCGGTCCGGGTGGCGTTGAGGCTCGACGCCTCTGGCATCCGGCTTGGGGGAGAGGTGGAGGCTGGCGTCCCGTGGGGGACCCTCATCGGCCCGAACCCGTACCGGGTCGTCACGAAGGCCGGGGGCTTTGGAGGACCGGATACACTGGTAGGAGTAGTGAGGTCGCTCGTGCAGAGCGGGGAGGAGTAGAAGCCATGACGCCACCCCTCGTAGCCGTCACGATGGGAGACCCGGCCGGCATCGGAGCGGAGATAATCGTCCGCGCCTTCGCCGACCGGGACTTTCGCAGCGAGAACCGCGTCCTCGTTGTCGGCGACGCGGGGATACTGGAGCGGGCGGCGCGCCTGCTCGACCTGCCGCTGCGCGCGAACACCATATCCGAACCCGAGGAGGCGACCTTCGTGCCTGGCACGGTGGACGTGCTGACGGAGACCGATCTACCCGGAGACCTGCCGTTCGGCGAGCTGGACGCGCGCGCCGGCGACGCCGCCTTCCGCTACGTCCAGAAGGCGACGAACCTGGCGAGTGCGGGCCGCGTCGCAGCTATAGCTACCGCTCCGTTGAACAAGGAAGCCATGCACCTCGCCGGGCACCGTTACCCTGGCCACACCGAGATCCTGGCCGACCTCACCGGCACCAAAGACTACGCGATGATGCTAGTAACCGACGAGCTGAAGGTTATCCACGTCTCCACGCACGTCTCGCTGCGCGAGGCCATAGAGCGCGCAAGGCCGGAGCGGGAGCTCTCCGTCATCCGCCTCGCCCACGAATCGTTGAGGAAACTCGGCTTCGACAGACCCCGTATAGCCGTCGCCGGCCTCAACCCCCACGCTGGGGAGAACGGCCTCTTTGGGACCGAGGACGCCGAGCAGATCGCCCCCGCCGTGGCCGCGGCCGTAGATGAGAGGATGGAGGCGACCGGTCCCTGGCCCCCGGACACCGTCCTGATGCGCGCCCGGCGCGGAGAGTTCGACGTCGTCGTGGTCCAGTACCACGACCAGGGACACATCCCCGTGAAGCTCATGGGCTTTGACACCGGCGTGAACGTGACGGTCGGACTGCCGTTCTTCCGGACCAGCGTGGACCACGGAACCGCCTTCGATATCGCAGGAACCGGCAAGGCGGACCCGGAGAGCCTCCGGGCCGCCCTCGACCTCGCCCGAACGCTAGCCGAAGCCGGGGCTGAGGAGCGGGCGGAAGAGAGGGGTTAGGGGTGGCGTCGGGCGAGGCGGCCTGGAACCACGGTTACGTCGAGGCGAACGGTGTAAGGTTGCACTACGTTAGGCAGGGGTCTGGCACGCCGCTGGTACTGCTGCACGGCTGGCCCGAGTTCTGGTTTGTGTGGCGCAAGAACATACCGGCGCTCGCGGAACGCTTCGACGTGATAGTTCCCGACCTGCGGGGGTTCGGGGAGTCGGACAAACCGGTATTGCCGGAGCCACCTGGCCGGCTGCTCGACGAGCTGGTCGAGGACCTGCGTGGTCTCGCAAACGCTCTTACGATCGAGAAATTCGGGATCGTGAGCCACGACGTAGGATCTTTCGTGGCCCAGAGGTTCGCGGCGAGGTACCCGGAGAGGATCCTTGGGCTGTTCTTCTTTAACTGTGTTTACCCTGGGATCGGGCGCCGTTGGCTGGAACCGGAGAGCGTAGTGGAGATCTGGTACCAGTCGTTCCACCAGCAGCCGTGGGCCGCCGACCTCGTCGGATCGAGCCGCAAGGCCTGCGCGATCTACCTGAAGCACTTTCTCGACCATTGGGCAGACGAACCGGGTGTCTTTGACGAGGACTTCGAGGTCTGGGTGGACAACTTTATGCGGCCCGGGAACCTGCGCGGGGGTTTCGATTGGTACGTCGGCGTCGGCGAGGCCAGGATGCAGATGATGCGCGAGGGTGCCCCCGATCTACCGAAGATCGAGCCTCCAGCGTACTTTCTTTGGGGGGAGAACGATCCCATCCTAAAGGTGCGGTGGGCTGACCGGCTCGGGGATTACTTCACCACCTTTGAGCTTGAGTCCGCGCCTGGGACGGGGCACTTCGTCCACTACGAGAGGCCCGGGTTGGTGAACGGGCGAATTACCCAATTCTTCTCCGGGTTGTAAGGCAATGGCGTGATGGAGAGCGAAAGGAGCCGGTGTGGCGTTCCCCAAGGTGGTCAAGGTCAGGCAGAAGTTCCCCAGGCCGCGCGTTGAGGAAGTCGAGGCGGTACTACGCGAGCAGTTGGGGCGCGAGGAGATAGCCCGGACCGTCCGTCCTGGCATGAGCGTCGCACTTACCGCCGGGAGCAGGGGCATAGCGGAGATAGATGAGATTTTGCGCTCTCTAGTCGCCGTCCTCAAAGAGCTGGAGGCGGAGCCTTTCATCGTGCCCGCGATGGGCAGCCACGGCGGGGCGACGGCCGAAGGGCAGGTCGAGATCCTGGAGAGCCTCGGCGTCACGGAGGAGTTCTGCGGTGCGCCGGTCCGGTCTTCCATGGAGGTCGTGGAGCTCGGGGAGACCGAACGCGGGGTGCCGGTGTACATGGATAGGATCGCCTCAGAGGCAGACGGGGTTGTGCTGGTCAACAGGATCAAGGCCCACACAGACTTCCGCGCCACCGTGGAGAGCGGCCTCCTGAAGATGGCCTCTATCGGGCTCGGCAAGCACAAGCAGGCGTTGGCCCTGCACGGCTACGGCGTAGAGGGCATCAGGGACTTTATGGCCGAGGTTGGGGAGAGAGTGCTCGACTCGGGTCACGTCCTCTTCGGCGTCGGAGTCGTCGAAAATGCTTACGACGAACCGGCTATAATAGAGGCGATCCTGCCGCAGGACATCCCCCGGCGCGAGGCGGAGCTGCTCGCTGAGTACATGGAGATAATGCCGGGGCTCCCGGTCTTGGACGTCGACGTGCTCTATGTCGACGCGCTCGGCAAGAACTACTCGGGTACGGGGATGGATACCAACGTGATCGGACGCTTCCGCATCCTCGGGGTGGAGGAGCCGCAGTCGCCGCGGGTGAGATATGTCATCGTCGGGGACATCAGCCGGGAGTCGCACGGCAACGCCCTCGGGATGGGCCTCGCGGACCTCACGACCCGGCGCCTGGCGGACCAGGTCGACCGCAAGGCGATGAACGCCAACGTGATCACCAGCACCTTCGTCGAGCGGGCGAAGGTTCCGATGGTCCTGGAGAACGATCGGGAGGCGCTCGAAACAGCCGTCCGCTGCAACTGGGGCGTCCCGCCGCAGGAGACGCGCTTCGTCCGCATCCCCAACACCCTGCACCTGGAGTATCTCTACGTCTCCGAAAATCTCGTCGACGAGGTGCTCAAGAACGCAGACGCTGAGGTCGTAGGCGACGCGCAAGAGCTGCGCTTCGACGCCGACGGGTACCTCGCGGGCTTCTAGGGAGGAGCGCGATGGACCCGGGCGTGCTCACTTCCGCGCGTATCGTAGACCTCTCCCTAACCGTCTCCGAGCGGCTGCCGGGGACGTGGCCCGGGCACATGACCTTTGCCCACCACAACTGGAATTGGTTCGCCGAGGTCGAGGGGCCGACCGGCAAGACCCGCAGCGTCGCACCTTACCAGACCAACTTTATCGTTATGGACGAGCACTGCGGCACCCATTTCGATGCGCCCACACACTTCGTCCCGCCCGAAGTCTCCGGGTTACCGCTGGCTGCACCTCTGGGCACCCAAACCGGTGACAGGGTTCCCCTCCGGGACCTGATGGGACCGGCGGCCGTCGTCGACGTACGGTCTCTGGCGGAGCGAGGAGCGCCGGGGGTGAGCCCGTTTATAGGGGCGGATCACGTCCGGGCGTGGGAACACGAGAACGGACCCTTGCTGGAGGGCGAGATCGTGCTCTTCAGGACCGGCTGGGACCGCTTTTACGTCGAGGGCGAGGAGGGGCAGAGGTACATGCGTGGTCCGCTGGTCACGGGCGAGCATCCGGGCTGGCCGGCCCCTTCACCGGAGGCCGCTATCTACCTCTACAAGCGCGGCGTCAAGACCATCGGTATCGACGCCCCTAGCATCGGGAGTGCCCACGACCCCATCCCGGTCCACCAGGAGGGTTTGAGTCGCGGGATGCGCTACGTGGAGATCCTGACGAACCTCGGGGAGCTGCCGGGGCGTGGCGCGTACTTCATGTTCCTTCCCGTCAAGATCTCCGGTTCCTCCGGCGGTCCGGGCCGGGCGGTGGCGTTGCTGCCGGAAGATTGATCCTGACGTTGCCTTCCGTCCCGGCCTTCCGGCGTGTGGTAGCGTACCCCCGGGGACGGTCGAGAAATATCCGTGCGCGGAAGAGGTGTGAGGGTGCAACTTTTCGAGAAGCTCATTGAGTATTCGAAGGCCGAGCGGCTGGTCCTTGAGAGCACGCCGCGGCTGCCGGTGGAAGAGGTGCTGCTCGGGGAGGCCCTGGGGCTCGTTTTGGCGCGGGATCTCCAAGCCACGACCGACTCGCCGCCGTTCGACAACTCGGCGGTCGACGGGTTCGCGATCCGGAGCGCCGACGCCGAGGTCGGGCGCGTCTTCCCGGTGGTGGACGAGGCGCCGGCCGGCCGGCCGGCCGAGAAGAGCGTCGGGGAGGGCGAGGCCATCAAGATCTTCACCGGCGGCGTCATCCCGACTGGGGCCGACGCGGTGGTGATGGTCGAGAACACCTCCGGCTGGGGCGAGACGTTCGAGCTGAAGAAGGTCCCCGCTCTGGGGAACAACATCCGCGCGACCGGCGAGGACACGCGTGCGGGAGAGGTCGTTCTGCGCGAGGGGACGGAGGTCGGAGCGCCGGAGATAGCCGTGGCCGCGACGCAGGGCTACGGCGCGCTGCCGGTCTACCGGAGGGCCAGGGTCGTAGTGCTCTCGACGGGCACGGAGCTCGTAGAACCTGGGACGCGGCGGCTCTCGCCGGGTGAAATCTTCGACTCTAACTCCTACGCTATCGTCGCCGCGGCCCGCGAGGCCGGCACCGAGGCCCGTCGCCTCTACGCCGCCACCGACGAGGCCGACGCCCTAGGCGTCGCGGTAGAAGAGGCGCTCGAGACGGCCGACGTGGTCGTGACGAGCGGCGGGGTCTCAGTGGGGGAGAAGGATCTCGTCAAGAGCACTATGCTGAATCTCGGTGTCGAGCAGGTCTTCTGGGGCGTCAAGTTCAAGCCCGGCAAGCCCCTATTCTACGGCACGCGGGGCGAGACACGTCTGTTCGGGCTCCCCGGCAACCCCGTCTCCGCGATGGTCTGTTTTGACCTCTTCGTCCGGCCCGCCCTGATGCGAATGATGGGCCGCAAAGACCGGCGCAGGCCGCGCGTAAACGTCTTCTTCGAGCAGGACATCGTCAACAAGTTCGGGCGGTTGCACGCCATGAGGGTGAGCCTTGCGAGGACGGAGAAGGGCTGGCTGGCCGAGTCCGTCGGCGCTCAGGGCTCGGGTCTCATCAGCTCGCTCACCAAGGCCGACGCCCTAGCCTTGATCGGTCCCGCCGCCGAGGGCATCCCGGCTGGGGAACCCGTGGAGGCGATAGTGCTGCGCGACGAGAAACTGCTTTGAGGCTTCGGGCGGCGGGTTTCGGCTTTTCTGGTGCCCGAAGCCTGTAACCTGGAGCCTTTTCCATCGCTGAAAGCCGACCGCAAATGGTAGAATACGCTCCCAATGTTTGAGTCGGACGTCGAAGACAACGTCTTCCGCAGGCGGTTGATGAAGGAGGTGGCGCCGGGGGTTCCGGTGCACTTCTCGTTCTACTCACCCTCTGTGAAAGTCCAGGTTATGTACCCCGCAGAGCACATGCAGGGGGCGAACGGCCGATACGTCGGGGACGCGGTGACTATCGAGTTCGTGCCGGAGGACGCGGCGGCGGTCGAGCGGGTGCGCGAGTACGTCTGGTACTGGGAGAACCACAACGCCTTCACGGCGGTGCGCAAGATCAACCACCTCAGGCGCGGTGTCTGCCCGGAGAGCGTGCAGGGCATCTTGGAGCTCGTGCGCGGCGTGGACAAACGGGCCGCCTCGAAGGTCGCTGGGGCGGTGGACGCCGAAGAGCTTAGGGAGCTTGTGGACGAGGTGGACACCAAGGCACTGGGACGGTTGCCCGGCATGGGCGAGAAGCGCGCCCGCGCCGTCGTCGAGTACTACGAGAACGAGAGGAGCGAGAGACGTTTCCTCTACGCCGCCAACCGCAACGACCGTTTCCGGGGACAACCCGTGATCACTGAGCTGGACCTTGGAAGGGACCTGGAAGGGCAGGTGTGGGACCACGCCGTGCGGGCGCGGCGTCTCGGGGACCCCGATCCCCTCGGGCCGGACGAGCCGCCGGGCCACACGACCGTTCGCAACGCAAATCTCCTGCACCCGCTACCGACGACGCCCTCGCTCATGAGCCGGGGGGTTTACTACCCCGAGCAGATCGAGCACTTCGCCGACACGCTCGGGCGCGTCCTCGTGGACGGCGAGAGACTTGCCGGCGTAGACGCCTTGCGCATCCAGCGGGGCAAGCTCTTCCACACGACGAAGCTGCCCGGGGTGGGGATGAAGACCCGCGCCAGGGTCCTGGCGAGCGGATTGCTCGACGCCGAGTACACCTACGCGAACCTCCTCACCATCCCTGGTCTCACGGAGGCTCAGGCCAGCACCATCGCCGAGGCAGCGAGGGCCGCGCGGACGGAGATCCGTGTCTCCTAGCCTCTACGGCTTCGTAAAGAGCTGCGAGCCGGTGAGCCCGGAAGAGGTCGCCTCCGACTTTCTCTCCCTAGAGAACCCGAATGGCGACGCGCGCGCCATCGTGGAACGGCTCGTGGGCGGTGACCCGCGGTTCGACTGGGAGGATGAGGTCTTGCGGACCGTAGATCCCGCCTCTTTAGCGCTGGAGGAGGCCCCCTACGTCGTCTTCGACGTGGAGACGACGGGCCCAGCGGCGGGGAAAGGTGGCGCCATTACGGAGTTCGGCGCCCTTAAAGTCGTGCGCGGGGAGGTCGTGGAGGCGTTCTCGACCCTAGTGAACCCGGGACGCCCCATAGACCCTTTCGTCGTGCGCCTGACCGGTATAACCGACCGCATGGTCTCAGACGCCCCTTCGATCTCGGAGGTAATGCCGCGCTTCGAGAGGTTCGTCGAGGGCTCGGTCCTCGTCGGACACAACGTACATTTCGACTGCTCGTTCGTGACGGCCGCCCGCGGCGGGGTGTCTCTCTCGAACCCGGTGCTAGACACCCTGAAGCTATCGCGGTGCCTGGTGCCTGGTCTCAAACGCTACCGCCTCAGCTCGCTCGTCGGCCACTTCGGGGTGCACCAGGCGCCTAACCACCGTGCCCTCTCGGACGCTGCGGCCACGGTCGGGGTGTTCTTGAAGTTGTTGAAGCTCTTGCGGTCCGCCGGGGTGGGGAGCGTCGGGGAGGCGGCGACGATCAAGGGTGGCGGGGGCCGCATCAAACCCCAGAAGCAACACCTGGTCGAGGGGGTGCCCGGGACGCCCGGCGTCTACTACTTCTTGGACAAAGACGGCACGGTTCTCTACGTCGGCAAGGCAAAGGACCTCAAGGCACGGGTCAGGACCTACTTCAACGGCGGGGACGGGCGGCGTAAGATCGGGCGCCTTGTCGAAGAGGTCGCCGAGGTGCACGTAAGGGAGACTGGAAGCGAGCTGCACGCCCTCATCCTGGAAGCCAGGGAGATAAAGCGGCTACTGCCGCGCTACAACTCCGCAGGCCGCGACGACAAGGCAAGCTGGTTTATAAGGCTTGACACCAGGGAGCCGTATCCGGTTCCCGAGCGGGTCTCCACCAACGTGCCGGAGGACGACGTCATCCACCTCGGACCTTACCGGAGCGCCGGGGTGTTGGACACCTGCATCGAGGCCCTCGGCAGGATCTTCCCGCTGAAGAGGTGCTCTGGAGAAGGGGAGACTTGTTTCTACGGCCAGATGGGTCGTTGCGCGCCGTGCGTTGGCATGGACGAACGGGAGTACCGCAGCGAGGTCGTGGACGAGGTCGTGGCGCTGTTGCGCGGCGAGGGTGGCGAGGAACACTTAAGAGCTCTGGTGCGGGAGCGGGAACGACTCGCCCGCGGGCTCGAGTTCGAGGCTGCGGCGCGCCTGCGGGATTTGATCTCTGGTATAGAGCGCGTGCGGCTCGCCCGGGCCGTCGTGAGCGCCGAGGGCATGCAGGCCATCGTTGCCCCGTCAACCGAACCGGGCGTGATCGAGGTCTTCGTACTCCATGGGGGCCGGCTGGTCGCCCACCGCGGCTTCGAGGCCGCCGACACGACGAGCCTTGCGGGTTTCGCTGACGAGGTGCTGGCGCGGCCCGAGGAGCCGGACCCTCGCTCCGGCAAGGAAGGCTCGAACGAAGCGCGGATCGTCGCGGCTTATCTCAGGCGCCGTTGCACGGTAGTCGAGGCGATTCGCCTTCGGGAGACGCGGGACCTTATGGCAGCGGTGGGACGGATCTCGGAGGTCGCCGAAGAAGAGGCGGCCCCGCTGGCCTGAACGGGAGGTGCCCGCGAAACGGTGGGCCTTACGGTCATCATGCTAAAATAAGCCCAAGCATATTGTCGGTTTTGGTGTAGTATGCGGAGAGGATTTAGCAAGGGATGGTTCAGGGTTTACAAGGCGTGACCCGCAAGATCCTTCTGGTGGACGACGAGCCGTCGCTCCAAAAGATGCTCACCCACGCCTTGGAGCGCGAGGGGTTCCAGGTTCGAGTCGTGGGCGACGGCGAGGCCGCTCTCGACGCCTTCAAGACCTTCGAGCCGCACCTGATCGTTTTGGATATCATGCTCCCCAAGCTCGACGGCACGGAGGTCATCAGGAGAATCCGGACGCAGAGCGACGTACCCGTCATCATGCTGACGGCCAGGGACGACGAGATAGACAGGGTCGTCGGGCTCGAGCTCGGGGCCGACGACTACGTCACCAAGCCGTTCGCCGTCAGGGAGCTCGTGGCGCGGGTGCGCGCGATTATGCGCCGCGCGGCGGTCCCGGCGGGCCAGCGCCCTGACGAGCTCACCTACGACAGGCTCAGGATCAACCTTCCCAGCCGCCGGGTCTCCGTGGAGGGCGAGGAGGTTGACCTCACCTACACAGAGTTCGAGCTCCTCGTGACCCTGGCCTCCAGCCCGGGCCGGGTGTTCTCGCGCAGCGCGCTCCTGCGCAGGGTGTGGGGCGACGAGTTCCGCGACGAACGCACGGTCGACGTCCACATCCGCCACCTCCGCGAGAAGATCGAACGTGACCCTCGAAACCCCGAGTTTATCCACACCGCGCGGGGTGTCGGGTATGTTTTCCGCTAAGAAGAGACCCTTCTCGAAAGAGTCCGGAGCCGATACCTGGCGTAAAGGCGAGAATCTGCTCTCGTCGAAGCCGTGGAGCGGGATTAGGCCCCGAGTCAGCATGCGCGTGTGGCTTACAGCGCTGTTCGTGCTCGTCACCGCCTTCGCGGCGGTGACGGCCTACGAGATCGTGCGTCCCATCATGGAGGAATCGCTCAACCAGGCGAGCAAGGCGGCCTTCCGGCAGGTCGGACACCAGTTCGAGGGCCAAGTGCAGCAGCTCAGACAACGAGGCCAGGACCTGACCGTGGATCGAATCCGGACCTTCGCCTCGACCCGTGGCCTGCAATGGGGGATAGTCCAGTCAGAGGGTAAGGGCGGCAAGATACTCGAAGGCAATCTGGAAGGCTTTTTGCCGGGCGTGGTGCAGAAGGCGGTCGCGGAGAGAAGGCCGAGGGAGAGGATCGCGCCGGTCGAGTCTGGCACGCGCGCGGGCCAGCGCCAGGGCACCTACGCCCATCCTATAGAGATCGGTGGCGAGACGCGGGCGGTCGTCTTTAACAAGTTCTTTACCGAGAGCGACATCGAGAACGTGGAGGCGGCGCTCAACAACATAGAGCGCTTGGCCATACTTGCAGGCCTCCTCGCCTTGCTCATCGCGGGGTTCGCGGGATATCTCGCGGCGGTCCTGATCTCTCGTCGCGTCAGCCGTCTAGGGGTCGCCGCCGATAGGCTCGCCGCCGGGAACTTCGACGAGCGGATAAACACCCGCGTCGAGGACGAGGTGGGCTCTTTGGGCGCCACGTTCAACGCGATGGCCGTCTCGTTGGAGGGGGCCTTCGACCAGATCAAACAGGAGAAAGAGCGCGGGAGCGCCATACTCGACGGCATGACCGACGCGGTCGTCGGCGTCGACAAGAACCTCAACGCGGTCTTTCTCAACCCCCGCGCCCGCAAGCTCTTCGAGTCCTCGGATCGCGCCTTTCACAACCGCCTGCAGGAAGTGCTCACCAAGACCCGCTACAACGGCCCCGTGACCGACCCCGAGGCCGAAGCCGGGGACAGGATCATCGAGATCCGGGCCGCCCCCCTCGAAGACGGGGCGCTCGCAATCCTGCGCGACGTCACCGAAGAGCGTCGCATGCAACACGTCAAGGCCGAGTTCATCGCCAACGCCTCCCACGAGCTCAAGACGCCCCTGACCGCCCTCTCCGGATACCTGGAGATGCTGGAGGACGAGGAGGACGAGCAGGTCAGAGCCGAGTTCTTGAGAGACATGCGCTCCCAGACCGAGCGCTTGCAGAACCTTGCCCGTACCCTGCTCGACCTCTCGCGACTGGACGCGAACGCCGTCACTTTTCGGACCGAAGAGGTCGACCTTGAAGAGCTCCTTTACGGCCTGCGCCGGGACTTCGGTTACACGGGCCGCCCGTTGAACATCCGGGTGCAGGAGGACGTGCCGCTCGTAGAGACCGACCCGATACAGCTCCACCGGACCCTCGCCATCCTCGTGGACAACGCCCTCAAGTACTCTGAGGAAGGCGCGCCCGTGGACCTCTCGCTCTCCCGCGCCGACGGGCGTGCCATCATCAGCGTCGCCGACCGCGGCTGCGGCATCCCCGAGGCCGAGATACCGCATATCTTCGACCGCTTCTACCGCGCGCAGGGCTCTTCCCGCGCCGACGGCACCGGCCTCGGTCTCGCCCTCGCGCACGAGATCACCGACCACCTCGGCGGCGAGATCCGGGTCCGCAGCCGCCCCGACGCCGGAAGTACCTTCTCCGTCTTTCTGCCCCTGACGTCTGGTCCCCCGAACACCAATGGGAGCCACCCCCCCGAACCTCGTTAGCTTCTACCTCAGGTTCAGCTTACGCTTCGGCGACTTTAGGGGTAGAATACCGGTGGGGCAGCTCAGCGTTCGTAGATTCTCCCCCCTCCCTACGGACCGTGCTGCCCCTTTTCTGTCTCTGCTCTGTATTCTCTCAGAATATCGAGGGTAGCCCGAAGAAGGTAAGAAGGGGACGCACGGGGGCAAGCAGTATGCTGAGGATGGGGAGGTTGGTGACGAAGGAGACCAGGATCAGGCCGAGCAGTATAAAGGGCCCGTACTGGTTCATGAAGTCCACGAAGCCGTCCAGGGCGCGAGGTAGAAACGGGAAGAGTACCTTAGCCCCGTCGAGCGGGGGGATGGGGATTAGGTTAAAGACAAAGAGCAGCGCGTTGGTGGAAGCGACCATCACCACGAGTATGAGTAGGTAACCACCGGGGTCCCGGAAGACGTCCAGCAGGAAAAGTGCGGCGCAGACGGCCACGACCACGAGGTTTGAGATCGGCCCGGCGAGCGCGACGGCCACGGGGCCTAACACACCCCCCCGCAGCTTCGCTGGCATCACGGGCGTCGGCTTGCCCCAGCCGAAGCCGGCCATGAGGAGCATCAGGCTGCCGAGCACGTCTAGGTGCGAGGCGGGGTTGAGCGTCACCCTGCCGTCGCGGTACGCCGTGTCGTCGCCCAGGAAATAGGCAGAGGTGGCGTGCGCCGCCTCGTGCAGCGTGATGCCTATGACGAGACCCAAAAGGAAGGCCACCGCGGCGGACGGGTTTTGCTGGAAGAGGCTTAAAAACATGGATCCTCGTATGATACACGCCCGGCGGTGCTGCGGCGCGCAGCCGGTGGGCGGCCCTACCTAACCGACTTTTAACACCGAAACGGTGACGTGGTTACCGGCGTCGGTCGTGTAGGAGGAGAGCTGGGGTTCGAGGATAGCCGCCGAGTCCGCGACGGCGCCCATCTCGGTCCTCCCGGCCGTCACGGGGTCGTTGACACCGACGCCGCCCTCGCTGAGCACGAGGGAGACGCGAACCCGTACATCCGGGTTCGCATCGGGCTTTATCTCGATAACATTGGCCTCCTGCACCACAGGGTCGGGCCGGATGGAGGTAACCGCGCCGGTCACGGGTGCGTAGACGCTGGTACCCACCCCGGAGCTGACGTCGAGTGCGCCTGTCTCGGGGCCCTCTCGTCCGGCGGCGTCCATGAGGTAGTAGTGGATTTTCTCCGGTGTCTCTCCCGTTGAGAATAGGCCCAAGAACGCGGTGGCGGAGAGGTTCTCTCCTCTAGGCGCCATCTTGACGAGGTTCTCGCCCTCGGGGTGGTAGCCGAGACCGGTGAGGTTCGCCGGCCGGATGGGGGTGGAGATGGCGACCCCGGCGGCCTCGGCCAGCACCGCGTCGGGACCAGCACTGTACGGGTCTATAAAAACCGCTCGCTCCGCCACGTCTGATGCCTGGGTCTGCAGGAACACGGCGAAGACTAGCGCCAGCGCGCCCACAATCACCAGCGAGATGGCCATCAGGCGCCGCCTGCGGTAAACGCCGGCCTCCCGTTCCGACCTTCTGGCTTCGCGCAGCTCGACGAAGTCACTAAGGGTGCTTCCCGCCTCCCGTCCGGGGCGGGGCTGTACCCGGCTTCCGGAGCGGCGGGATAGCGCGGTTCTCTCGCCGCTTCGCTGGGCCAGTGTTTGCGGCCGCTCCCAGACACGTCGGGTCTGCTGTGCGTTTCCCCCTCCCATACTGGCGGGGATTATACAGAGGGGTGGGGGAACTGTAAACTTACGCGTTAGAGTCTCCGGCGCTGGTATATTTCGTGTCCTAGAGGTCGGATCGGAGCCCGAGTGCCCGCCAAAAAACTGGTCGTCTCGACGTATCTGCAGTACATCCTGCTGGCCGTCGGCGTGGTGTTGCTGGTGGCCTTCGTGCGGCAGTTGGGCAGCGTCCTCTTGACCTTCCTGGCGGCCGGTGTCTTGGCCTACGCTTTGAACCCGCTCGTGCGGCGCCTCGAACGGTGGCGGGTGCCGAGGGCGCTCGCGGTCGTCGGGGTGTTCCTCGTCCTCATCTTCGTGGTCGTGGCAGGTCTGCTGGTGGTCATTGTCCCTGCGGTGGGACAGGTGCAGAGCCTGATTCAGGACCCCCAGGCTATCGCACGGCAGGCGAACGGCCTGGTGGAGCAGGCGCAGGGGCTGCCCTACGTGGGCGAGTACGTCGTTGAGCTGGACCAGGATCGAGCCCTACAACTGCTCAGGTCAAACGCTCCATCGCCCGGACAGGTGGTAGGCGTGGCGACGGGTGTCCTCGGCGGGGTCTTCGGGGTCTTCGGGACCCTGCTCAACTTGCTGCTGATGGTCCTGGTCTCCGTGTATTTGCTGCTTGACCGCGAGAGGATCACCCGTGGCGTCCACAACGCGATCCCGGAGATGGTGCATGACCAGGTCTTCGAGCTGTTCTACGCCGTCGAGCAGGCCCTGATCAAGTACCTCAGGGGCCAGTTCCTCCTCTGCGCCATCATGGGCGTCATAGGCTGGGCGATAGGGTTCTTCGCTATCGGCGAGTATGCTCTCTTGGTCGGCGTGTGGGTGGCGATCACGGAGATAATCCCCGTCCTCGGGGCCTTTCTGGGCGCGGTGCCGGCGGTCGCTATCGCGCTCTTCGTCCCCGACGGCGGCTTTACCACAGCCCTCATCGTCGCCGGCCTGTTCCTGGTGGCCCAGCAGATCGAGGGGAACATCCTGGTGCCAAGGATCCAGGGAGGCTCGGTGGGGGTTCATCCTCTCTGGGTGCTCTTCGCCACCCTGGCCGGCACCGCGCTCTACGGTATCGTAGGCGCTATCTTCGCCGTCCCCATCGTCGCGATCGTGGCCGCCACACTGCGCTACTTGCGCCGCACTCTCCTCTTTGAGCGCTGGGCGAATGCGCCCCTCAGGCCCGCCGACGGAAAGCCGGAGGAACTCGAGGCCGACTCGCCCTCGGCGGCCGCCGGGGTACACCGTACCCGCCTCGACGGACGGGAGCGGAAACCTTGAGCCTCCCGCATCGTGAGCCGCGCCGGCGCTCCTCTTTCAGGGAGGCATCGAAGAGTGCTCTCCTCCTGGTCTTAGGGCCCCTAGTCCGGTGGCTCTCCGTGATGCGGGTGCGCCCCGACACGCTCACCATCGTGGGCTGGGCGCTGGCGTTCGGGGCCGCCGTGCTGTTCGGGTTGGGCTACTCGAGGATCGCGGGCGCCGTGATGCTCTTCGGGGGACTCTTTGACGCCCTCGACGGAGCGGTCGCCCGCGAGTCGAACCGGATGAGCTCTTTCGGGGCTTTCCTGGACTCTACCCTGGACCGGCTCTCGGAGTCGACCATCTTCGTCGGGCTGATCTTTTTCTACGCGAGCGCGGACCTCCCCTACGAGGCGCTGCTCTCCGGCGCTGCCATGACCTTCTCGCTCCTGACCTCCTACGCCCGCGCCCGCGCCGAGGGCCTGGGCGTAGAGTGCGAGGTCGGGCTGCTCGAGCGCGCTGGCAGGATCGTAATCCTCTCCGTCCTCTCGATCCTCGGCCTGACGACGGTCGGCCTCTACCTGGTCGCCGCGGGCGCCCTCGTCACCACTGCCCAGCGCATCCTCCACGTCCGCCGTGCGACCCGCCGGTAAGGGGAAACGGCCCCGTCCGCCGCGCGACGCGCCGAGCGATTACCGGGAGAAGACCGTACACGAGGTCTCGCGCATCTCCCGCCGCATGAAGGAGAATGGGCACCCGGTTCCGCTCGGTGACCCCGGCTCAGGGATTGTGCTGGTCGTCGAGCAGCCGGTCGGACCCCGCGTCCTCGAGGCCCTGAAGCGCAGCCTGCGAGCTGTGGGCTTGTCCGAGGCCTACGTGACTTACGCCGCTACCGACCTCCTGGAAGAAGAGCTGGTCGCCATCGAGCCCCACGCCCTCGTGGCCGTGGGCGTAGGCGCAGCCCACGATATCGACGCCGCGGGCTACCCGCTCGTCCGCCAACCCTTCTCAGAGGCCGAACCGGGCGTGTGGTTTTCCTGGACGAAGGGCACCCTCGGCCTCCTCGTGCCCTCCCTGGCCCCGGCCCTAGACGACGAGGCGGCCAAGCGCCGCTTCTGGCGGATCTTCCTCGGGCTTAGGGCTCTCGCACCTAGTGACCTCTAGCCCGCTACCCCGGACCCTGGCCCGTTGAGCACGCGACTTGCAAGCCGCAAATCTTCAAACGCTACTCACGGGCGGGGTAGAGCCAGGAAGAGAACAGGCGCGTCATGCGAGGCATGATCACGTACGTCATCAGCGTGACCATCACCGCAGTGAGAACCAGCGTGCGCAGAAGCAGGGGCAGCAGGCCCAGCAGCGGCCCGAACAGCACAAGGATCAGGGTGATCAGCGGATAGACCGCCAGCCAGGTGACTGCGACCATCTTGTAGCGGGGCGGCGCCGGTTCCCCGGGCCTGGAGGGGCGTGTGAACCACGTCTCGAGACCCGTCAGGACGCTGACCTTCTCCTCGTGGATAAGGGGGTCGGCCCTCCTCAGCCAGCGGTGGCGCTCCTCGGAGCCCTCCCACTCGCGCATGTTGCTCGCTTGGTCGAACCGGAAGACGATTCGGTACTCGTCGTCTCCAGGGTCATCGCCGGGACGCAGCACCTCCGAGCCGAGGTAGCCCCGGAACCCGTTCGCGGCGGCGAGGATGCCAGCAGCCCACTCCTCGAACTCCCGCTCACGCCCCGCCTTCACCCGCCTCGAAGCCACCGCTGTGACGGGCGGGTCCACCCCCGCGCCTGCATCCACATCTTCGACGTAATCTTTTATAAAAGACACTCCAAGGATATAGTCGTGACAGACGACTATTAAACCCCAAGCCCCCAGCGAGCGACCACCCGGAGTGGACCCCTCTCGGAGCCAATGCGAAGCGAAAGCGAAGCCGACGCGAAGTCGCGACCGCCCCGAAGAATGCTCTCATCCCCGCCATGCCGGTGGTCGGAAACGCTGTAGGTATGGTCGAAAGCGTAGCTACCCAAAACATGCTCCTTCCCCCTCGTAGCTTTCGCGAAAACGTAACGACGATTAATTTTTGTTAAGAATATATTTCACCCTGGGATACTTTCTTGCTTTACTTAAGCCACTTTCATAACCAACGGTGAAGATTCGTAACGCCGCGGACTATTGCGCGCTATGGAGGCTTCTTCTAAAGTGCTCGCCTTAGGAGGGGGGGATTCTTTCCACAGGTCCCCTTGTAGAGACAATAGAAGCTACTAGAAGGGGCCTGGCTGTATGCCTCGAAGGGCGAGCTTTATCGTGTTCCTCGGTCTTGTGGTTGCACTCGTGTTTGTAACCGGTATCTCGGCTGGGGCGGCGCCCGATGAGAGCGTCCAGGCCAAAGAGGCCGAGGTAATGGCCGCGCAGGAGCGTTTGATGGAGATCCGTCTCAGGGTAAGCGCAGCCCAGGCCTCCTATGACAACGCCCTCTACGAAATGAACCACTTGAACGGACAGATAGCGAGGGCGTCGAGGGATCTCGAAGCCGCCAAGAAGAGGGTCGCCGAGGCCGAGGAGAACCTGGAGGAGCGCGCTTCGCAAGTGTACAAGAACGGAAACTTGGCCTTCGGAAACGTTCTCGTCGGGGTGAATAGCTTTTCCGAGTTCGCGGCGCGGCCGGACCTCTGGATGAGGCTCCTCGGCCAGGACAAGGCCGAGGTCGAGGCCGTTCGCGAGGCCGAGAACGAGTTTGCTGCCCGCAAGAACGAGCTCGAGGCCCAGCGCAGGCAGCGGGTCGAGGCGGTCGAGAGGGCCATCGCGCAGAAAGAGCGCGCCACCGAGGCCGAAGCCGAGGCCGAGGCCTACCTGAACTCCCTCAACACAGATCTCAGGTCCGCGCTGCAGGCCAGGCAGGAGCGGCAGGCGGAGCTAGCCAGTGCCGCCGCCACGCAAGTCGTCGCCGAAGTTCCGGCGTCGGCTTCGGCGTCGGCCGACGAGCCGGAGCCCATACCCGAGGTAGAGGTCTCCCAGGTCACACCGATTCCCGTGCCGCAGCCCGACCTGGAGGACGAGCAGGTCGCCGCCGAGCGCGAGGCCGCCGCACAGGCCACCGCCGCCGAGGCGGAGCGTATCGCCGCGGAGCGCGCCGCCGAGCGTGCCGCCGCCAGGGAGGCCGCCGAGCAGGCCGAAGAGGAGCAGATCGCCGCGGAGCGCGAGGCCGTCAGGCTGGCGGCTCAGGAAGGGAGGCAAGATGCGAGGGCAGAGGCGGAGCGCCGGGCCGCGGAGCGCGCCGCGGAGCGTGCTGCCGCGAGGCAAGCCGCCAGGCGAGAGGCGGAGCGCCAGGCCGAGCTCGCCGCGGAGCGCGCCGCTATAGAGCAGGCCGCTGCGGAACAGGCCGCTGCGGAACAGGCCGCTGCGGA
>DASQVA010000168.1:0-7911 GCA_035641035.1 Rubrobacter sp.
GGCGCGGAAGCGGACAGAGTGGTCGCGGCTCTAGAGGACTTAGCGGGAGAGCCTCGACTCTAACTCTTATTCACCAAACGTCGTGGAACAGGAATTCTCGGAAGTCCGTATTCAAGATGCCGAATGGGTACTAGGGATTCCAGGGCATAGCCGTCCTTAGAGGCGCATCGCTGACCATGAGCCCACTCCCTCGACTACCACATGTGGGGAGGCTGCATAAAGTTGCGGAATCTAGGATGGACTTATACAGTGCACACTTCTTCGCACGTTTCGACTGCAGATGTGTGCAGTAAGCAGAAATAACCCAAGCGCCCATCCCTTCAAAGTCCTTCCGGCCCCGCTCCTTTGCCATGTCGTCGTTGGGCACCGGGCCACTAGGAATGACGTACCGACTCGATCGGTATGAAACGCAGGTTGAACAGACGCCCGTAGTGCCGGTTCCTGCCTGTGGAAAGAGTCTAGGAATACAAAACTGAGCAACCTCTAATTTTATGCCGTGCGTACCGGATGGAGGCCGGGCAGTTAGATTTGATGAGAGTATAGAGAAAGGAGGAGCGGGTCGCTCCTCCTTTCTGTCAGCTCGGGGATGCGTTAATCTGTGCTGCGTATGGCTCATTTTACGGTAACTACGGTGAGGGTGGGGGCGTCTGTGGCTGGTGTACGGGACGCTCTGCCGTTTCTCAAGTCGTAGCGACAGGCCACGTCGGGTTCGCCAGTTCCCGGATGAACGTGGGGACAATGCTGCCTAGATCGGCTACGCCGCGAGCGCGGTGACCGAAGAACGGTGCGACGCCCTGCGGGTAGCGTTGATCGGCCTGGCGAGCGGCGCGCTTTACCTGGTCGTATACGCCGCCCAATGGGCGATCTTCCGCAACGGCCTACGCCAGGAGGTGGCGGGCGTCTTCTTACGGGGGGACCCGGCCGACGTCTCTCGCTTGCTCTTGCAGGGTGGCGGCTACTACGGGGCGACCCTCCTACTCTTCGCGCTTTACGCGTGGATCCTGATCCTCTGCCGCCGCGGCCTGCTACGGGGCGGCCGGGCGCGTGCCCTAGCCATACTGTTTCCGGTCCTGTTCAACGCTGGGCTGCTGCTAGGGCATCCTTACCAGTCCATCGACGCCCTCACCTATGTCGCCCACGGCTACCTCGGTAACCTGCCCGACGCCAACCCCTACACTACGACCGCCGCGGCGGTGCGCACAACGGACTTCGCCCGCCAGCTCGCACCCTTCGGCTGGCTCCCAGTACACGGCCTCGCGCCCTACGGGGCGCTGTGGACGCACCTCGAGGTCGCTGTAATAAAGGTTGCGGGGGACGTACCGACCGCGCTGGTGATGATCAAGACGGTGGTGGTGGCAGCGAGTCTCGGCTCCGCGGCCCTCATCTGGAGGATCCTCGGCCGGGTACGACCCGAGGACCAGCTCCTGGGCACGCTGATCTACCTCTGGAACCCGATGATCGTGGTGGAGTTCGCCGCCGAAGGCCACAACGACGCGCTCATGATCCTTTGTTTGCTCGCCTCGCTCGCGCTGACCGTGTCCGCGCGACCCGCACTCTCTGTCGTGACGTCCGTATCCGGGATACTCGTTAAATACCTGCCCTTGATCTTCCTGCCCGCGCAGGCAGTGTACCTCTGGCACGCCCAGAGGAACCGGTCTCGCCTCGCGGCGGGCCTCTTGCTCGGCCTCCTGATCGGGGTCGGCCTCGCGGTGGTGCTCTACGGGCCGTTCTGGGTGGGGCTTCGCACATTCGAGGGCGTGCGCCTGCAGAGCCAGCCGCTGGTCTCCCCGACGCCCTCGGGAGGGCTGTACTGGTACCTATTGCACGCTCTTCCCCCCGGAGAGGCCGCGTGGCTCACCTTGCGGGTCCTGGCAGGGGTGTTCGCAGCGTTCGTGCTCGTCGCGAGCTGGCAGGCTCGCGACGCGGCGGGATTGCTCGGAGCCTGCGCGAGCATCGCGCTGGTCTACGTGCTCGTCGTCTCGGCCCACTACTGGCCCTGGTACGCGAGCCTGCCGCTCGCGCTCGTGGCGCTCGTCCCACGGGGAATCTTCCTGCCCACGGTGCTGGTCCTCACCCTGTGCTCGCGGCTGGTAGCGCCGATAAGCACGCTCTTCACCAACGGCTTTTTGGGCGCGGGCGCCGCCCTGGAACTCAAGATGTCGGTCGGTGTCACGGTACCGCTCGCGGTACTGTTGCTCCTGTGCTTGCGGCGCTGGCTTTGGATAGAAGCGCCCGCGAAGGATTGAGGACGGGACGCCCTGCGGCGCCTGCCGAGTGGAACTTACAAAAACTCTTCGGCTAGCTCGAGCTGGCCGGTCTTTTCGAAGGCGCGGCGCAGCAACTGGCGGCCTTCCTCGCGCTCCTCGTTCGAGCGGGCCTTGTCGAGCACGGTCTCTATAGACTCCTCGATGGCGTCCTGCTCGAAAGTAATGTCGGGGAGGGCTATGACTACCTCCCGGATCTGACGGTAGATAAAGTCCGGCTCGCCGGCGTAGACCCAGCCGCGGCGTGCCAAAACCCACGCCCAGCCCTTCATCCGGATCGTGTTCTCTATGTCCTCATCTTCGAGGCCGAACATCTCGATTCTGAGCCGGTGGGCCGTGATGACCTCAGGCTTTATGCGTACCGTCGACACACCTCTAGTTTAACAGCGGGCATCAGGTTTAAGGTGTCAGGTCTCAGCATCGCCCGTTTCGTGCCGGGGAAGCGGTCTTATGTGGGACCGTACTCTGACGAATCGTTTGAGGGCTGACGGCTGTCGATCTCCGGGCCCGGATCGGTCGACGGACCTGGCCTGCGGCTGAAGCCTGTAGCCCGAAATCTCTAAACTAGTCGCCCGGACTTTATCTTCGCCGCGAAGCGGTCCCCTCCGAGGTGGTAGGCCAGGTACCTCCAGTCAGGGGCGTCGAGGACGAGGACGTCGGCCCGGTAGCCCGGCGCGAGCCTGCCAACGTCGCCAAGGCCGAGGACGTGGGCAGCGTTGGCAGTAGAGGCGCACAGGGCTTCGGCGGGGGAGAGCCCCAGACGGGTACACGCCAGGTTCATTACGAGCGGCAGCGACTCGCAGAAGGAGCTGCCGGGGTTGAAGTCCGTGGCGAGCGCGACGATGGCTCCCTCGTCCGCGAGCAGCCGCGCGGGCGGGTCGGGCAGGTCGAGAAAGAGCCCACACGCCGGGAGCAGGACCGCCGTCACGGCGCTCTTCGCGAGAGCTCGGGCGCCCTCCTCTCCGGTGGCTTCGAGGTGGTCCACGCTGCGGGCGCCGAGCTCTATAGCGAGGGGGAGCGCGCCCCGCTCGGAGAACTGGTCCGCGTGCATCCTCAGCACCAGCCCGTACGCGCGGCACGCCTCCAGATAGCGCCGCGCCTCGGGCACCTCGAAGGAGCCGCGCTCCAGGAATACGTCCGCGGCCCGCGCCAGAGGTGCCACCTCCGGCAGCACGTCCTCCACTACGAACTCGACGTACTCCCTGGCGCTTTCGAACTCCGGTGGCACCGTGTGCGCCCCGAGAAAGGTCGGGTGTACGTTCACAGGGCTGGCCTGGTCCGCCTCTCTGATGGCGCGCAGGGACTTGAGCTCGGTGTCAAGGTCGAGGCCGTAGCCTGACTTGGTCTCGGCCGTTGTGGTACCGTGCTCCAGCATCCATCCCAGGTGTATCTCGACGGCCGCCCGCAGATCGTCCTCGGTCCCCGCGCGCGTCGCGGCGACGGTCGAGCGGATGCCGCCGCCCGAGGCATGGATCTCCTCGTAAGCTGCCCCCGACGAACGCAGCTCGAACTCCGCGGCCCGGTCTCCGAGGAACGCCGCGTGCGCGTGGCAGTCCACGAGCCCCGGCAATGCGACCCTTCCCCGACCGTCCAGCGTCTCGTACTCCGCGCCGGAGCGTACCTCGCTCAAGACCTCGTCCGGCGGACCGACGGCGACGATGCGGTCCCCGGCCATGGTTATCGAGGCGGGGGAGTAGACTACCAACTCCCCGAACTCGCGGCCGCGCAGAGGTCCGCTCCCGGCCGGGGTGACGGCCGCGGAGAGGTCGTGGACTAGTAGCGAGACCTCAGGCATCGTTCCTCCACACCACACTCCCGGCGACCCAGGTCGCCGCGACGACCCCGCTCCCCGCCCCGAAGACGAGCGCGGACGGGATATTGCCGGCCTCTACGCCGGCGAGGCTCGGATGCGTGAGTTCCACCTCGATAAAGTCCGCTGGGCCGCCCGGCTCGAGCCCGCTCTGGCCCCAGCCGGTCCGCAGCAGCCAGGGCGTCGGCGAGGTCTCGCCTTCCGGGAGGAGGACGTTCCTGCGCCCCGAGAGCCGGCGGGCGCCCGTCTCGATCTCGCGCAGCTCCTCGAACGGGTCCACCCGCACGTGGGAATCGGAGCCCACGGAGAGCCTTATGCGGCGCGCCAGGATCCCCTCCGCGGGCAAAAACCCGTCCCCCAGGTTGCCCTCCGTCGTGGGGCACGCGCACACCGAAGCGCCATGATCTGCCAGGAGATCCAGCTCGCGCCTGTCGGCGTGCGTCGCGTGGACCACGGTCGCGCGCGGACCGAGAAACCCGGCGTCCGCGAGGAGCTCGATAGGACGCATCCCGTGCTCCACTACGCACTCCTCGATCTCGCGCGGCTGCTCGTCGGCGTGGACGTGGAGCGGCAACTCTCTGGCGCGCGCGTACTCCCCGATTTCCTCAAGCCACCCTCTAGGCACCGCCCGGACGCTGTGCGCCGCCGCCCCGACTTCCAAGAGCGGACGAGAGTCCGCCCACCCCCGGAGCGCGTCAACCCGTTCCACGAACGCGGCCACGGAAGGGTCGCGGAAGCGGGGAACGCCGCCCCTGGCGTAGGCACCCGGCAGCAGGAGGAGCCGGATGCCGGCGTCTTCGGCGGCCTCTGCCACGGATTTCGCTAGCGCGTTGGGATCGTCGTAGGGCGTGCCGTCGCGCTCGTGGTGGACGTAGTGAAACTCGGTGACGCTCGTGTATCCGGCCGAGAGCATCTCGCCGTAGCAGTGGCGGCCGACCTCGCGCATCGACCCCGGGGTGAGCCTCTCGGCGAGCGCGTACATTCGATCCCGCCACGTCCAGAAGTCGTCCTTGGGCCTGGACGGGTCCATTCGCTCGACCGCCCCGCGCAGTGCGCGCTGGAAGGCGTGGCTGTGATCGTTGGCGAAGCCAGGGAGGAGCGCCCTTCCCGAGAGGCGTTCCCCTTGCGTTGCGGGACCGACCTCCACGATACGTCCGTCCTCTACGGTGACGCCGAGGCCGCTCCTCGCCCCGTGGTTATCGAGGACCAGATCCGGGACGAGGGTGCGCCTCACAACGCGCGGCACGCAGCCGCGTTACCCGACGAGAAGCCGCTGCAGGACCTACCCAAGACCCGAAAGCCGATGCCCGAAACCTTATTCATCCACCATCGGCATCCGGATGCCCAGACGGCGCGCGGCTGCCCTCGCCGACTCGTAACCTGCGTCGGCGTGGCGGACGACGCCTATGCCAGGGTCGTTGAAGAGGACGCGCCCCAGCCTGGCCGCGCCGTCTTGGGTGCCGTCGGCGAGGACCTGGGCCCCGGCGTGGATGGAGCGTCCTATGCCGACGCCACCGCCGTGGTGCACAGCGACCCAGCTCGCCCCGCCGGCGACGTTGAGCATGGCGTTCAGGATCGGCCAGTCGGCGATGGCGTCGGATCCGTCCTTCATCGCTTCGGTCTCGCGGTAGGGGGAGGCAACACTGCCGGTATCCAGGTGGTCGCGCCCTATGACTATGGGCGCCGAGATGGTTCCTTCGGCCACCAACTCGTTGAAGCGCAGACCCGCCCTGTGCCGCTCGCCGGCCCCGAGCCAGCAGATGCGCGCGGGTAGCCCCTGGAAGTGGACCTTCTCCCTGGCCTCCGAGACCCAGCGCACGAGGCGCTCGTCCTCGGGGAAGAGATCCAGCATAGCGTCGTCCGTCGCCTCTATATCGCTTGGATCCCCGGAGAGCGCCACCCACCGGAAAGGCCCCTTGCCCTCGCAGAACAGCGGCCTGATGTACGCGGGCACGAACCCGGGGTAGTCGTAGGCCCGGTCGAACCCGCCCAGCTTTGCCTCGCCGCGCAGGGAGTTGCCGTAGTCAAAGACCTCGGAGCCTTGCACCTTGAATTCGACCATCGCAGCGCAGTGGTGGGCCATGGAGCGGCGGGCCTCGGCGATGTAGCGCTCCGGGTCGGCCTCGCGCAGCTCCGCGGCAGCGTCGAGGTCGTAGCCGGCGGGGACGTAGCCGACGAGCGGGTCGTGGGCCGAGGTCTGGTCCGTGACGGCGTCCGGGGCGTAGCCTCGCTCCAAAAGGGCAGGGAAGACCTCGGCCGCGTTGCCCAGGATGCCGATGGAGAGGGGCTTGCCCTCGCGCTTCGCCGCTTCGGCGCGCTCGACGGCGGCGTCGAGGTCGTCTATGCGCTCGTCGAGGTAGCGGTGCTCGATGCGCCGCTCGATGCGGCGCTCGTCCACCTCGACGCACAGGGCTATTCCTTCGTTCATGGTGATGGCGAGCGGCTGGGCGCCGCCCATGCCGCCGAGGCCGGCGGTGAGGCAGACGCGGCCTTTCAGGGTGCCGCCGAAGCGTTGCTCGGCGACGGCGGCGAAGGTCTCGTAGGTCCCCTGGAGGATGCCCTGGGTGCCGATGTAGATCCAGGACCCGGCGGTCATCTGCCCGTACATGGTGAGCCCGGCCCGCTCCAGCTCCCTGAATGTCTCCCAGTCGGCCCACTCAGGCACGAGCAGGGAGTTAGCGATCAGGACGCGCGGCGCCCACGGGTGCGTCCGGAAGACCGCAACCGGTTTGCCGGACTGCACGAGCAGGGTCTCGTCGTCCTCCAGCCCCTGCAGCGTCCCCACGAGGGACCAGAAGCTCTCCCAGTCGCGGGCCGCCTTGCCCGTGCCGCCGTAGACGACGAGGTCTTCGGGGCGCTCAGCGACCTCGGGGTCGAGGTTGTTCATGAGCATCCTGAGGGCGGCTTCCTGGTGCCAGCCCTTGCAGCTGAGGTCCGTCCCCCGCGGCGCGCGGATCGTGGGTGCTCTGCGGGTATCGGTCATGGAATCTCCTCTTGTAAACGGGGGTCCAGTTTCACACTGCCCCTTCCAAAAGTCCAGCGCGGGGGAGTAGTATGGGTTGGCAGGCGACGGAGGGCTTACGGCTTGACCACCTTCTCCCCGACAACCGGAACGGTGACGCTCACCGGCGACGACCTCTCCATCGAGGATGTCGTCCGCGTCGCCCGGCGCGGCGCCCGCGTGGAGGTCTCGCCCGCGGCCCTAGAGCGCGTCAGGCGGGCGCGGGATGTGGTCGACCAGGTCCTGGAGCGCGGCGATTTAGTCTATGGCATGAACACGGGCGTCGGCTCGCTCTCGCGCTACCGCGTGCCCTTTGAAAGCCTGGAGCAATTCTCCGTGCGCCTCGTCAGCCGCCACACCACCCACCAGGGCGCGGAGGTCGACGCGCGGATCGTGCGGGCGATGATGGTGACGCGCGCCAACGGCATGGCCAAGGGTGGCGTCGGGGTGCGGGCCGAGCTGATCCAGGCGTTCCTAGACGCCCTGAACGCCGGGGTCCACCCCGTCGTCAGGAGGGGAGGATCCGTCGGCCAGGCCGACCTCGCCGAGATGGCTGAGATAGGACAGGTCCTCATCGGCCGCGGCGAGGCCGAGTACGGGGGACGCAGGATGCCGGGAGCCGATGCCCTCAAGGCGTCTGGCCTCGAGCCCATACGCCTGAAGGCCAAGGAGGGGCTCGCGCTCATCAGCGCCAACGGCGTGACGATGGGCCACGGATCGCTCGTCCTCGCCGACGTGGCCGACCTCCTCGACGCCTTCGACGTGACGGCGGCGCTCTCCCTGGAGGCGTTCGGGGGAAACCTCTCGACCATCCACCCCGAGGCGGCCAGGATGCG
>DASQVA010000169.1:0-3717 GCA_035641035.1 Rubrobacter sp.
ACCCAGGCGCCACGCACTCTGTAACAGTCGGAGTCTGGACGGATTCATTCCGCCGCAACCCCCTCCGTAGGAGCGGTGGAAAGGAACTAGCAGGGGCAGGGGTATCAGGAGGTTCGACCCCCGGTCGTTTTAGAGAGGCCGGTCGGCCTGACCTCGATGGGCATACAAGCCGCTTTGAAGGCTCGTAGAATCTATTAGGCCCCAAGGTCCTCGAGAGCCTTCTTCTCGGCTAAAAATACGTTCAAGGGGGCTTTGAAGGGGCCTGGATGGTAAGAAGGTCACGATAGGGCGGAGAACGTACTTGATAAGCGCTGTAAGGTATCGCCCGCACCGCCCGCAAAGTGCTGATTTCCAGGGATTTCGTGCGGGCGGTATTATCACGGGTCATCGACCGCCAGTGGACCGTTACCGAGGGCCACGGTAAGTACCGACCCACGCTCGGCGCGACGGCTCTGCTGCCAACGACGGCGCACCCGTGTATCCTCCCCTCAGTAGTGCCGCATAGTAGCGGCGGGTCGGGCGAGGAGAAGAACACGGGGTGATCGGAGGGTGGAGGCTGGCCCGCTTAGGGTGATGAGCTTCAACATCCGGGGCTTCTCTCGCAGGCGCGATGGGATCAACCGGTGGGAAAACCGGGCCGCGCTCAACGTCGCGACGATCAAGCGATACGCGCCAGACCTGATCGGGTTGCAGGAGCTGCAAGCCGAAAGCCTTGCCACTTACCGAGAGAAGCTACCCGAGTACGCCCACATCCTGGGGCCGGGGGCGGGCAACAAGGCGCCCCATGAGTTCAACGCGATCTTCTTTGACCCCACCCGCCTGACGGTGCTCGACTCGGGCGGATTCTGGCTCAGCGAGACCCCGGAGAGGTACTCCTCGGCATGGCGAACGAGGGTCGTACGCTCCGCGAACTGGACGAAATTCAGTAGCCCGAGCGCCGGCCTCTCTTTCCTGCACCTGAACACGCACCTCGACCACGTGAGCGGCTTCGCCCGCGCGAAGGGGAGCGAGCTGATCCTCCGCAAGATAACGGCGCTCCAGGAGGATGGTCTCCCAGCCGTCGTGACGGGGGATTTCAATTGCCCGCCCGGGTCTTTCCCGTACCAAAGTTTCGTGGAGAATGGTTTCGAGGACACGTTCCTCGCCGCCGGCAACGTCGACGACGAGGATGCGAGGACGTTCCACGCGTTCAAAGGGCTAAGGTACTTGCTGCTGCGCTCCGGCGACAAGGTACGTAACACCCACAAACCGCGTCGCATCGATTGGATCCTCCTCAAAAACGGCCGGCAGCGCCTCCGAACCGAGGCGCACGCGATCCTGCGAGATTGCGATGCGAAGTCCGCGATCTACCCGAGCGACCATTACCCGATGCTTGCCACGCTGGCCCCGACCGGCTGAGCACAAGATAATGCCGTCAGGAGGGTAGTCCTGCTCCTGGTGTTGAGCCCTATATGAGGAGACCTCGCCATAAGTGTCCGGGACGCATAGGCGGACCGGTTCTGGCGGAGTTTGCCACACGGGGATCGCCGGAGCCTAGTCACCCCGCCGATCGGTGGTATCTCTCGCTGCGCCCTCCCCTAAGGAGTCTCTTCGTGTGGCCCGCAGCAGCCCCAACCCACCGGCCAGGATACCCGCTGCGGCCTGAGGCCAGGCGAGAAGGCGTGGGTGGCGGGCAGCGAGCAGCGAGAGGCTCAGGACGCCTGCCGAGACCGCGGCGCCGAGCTTGCGCTCGTGGGCTTCCAGTGAAGCGCCGTCGGTGATGCCCCTGAACGCCTGGCTCCCTACCCTGGAGACCGTAGCCGGCGCCGCGCCCGAGTTTCCCCGGAGGCTACCCCGGCCCGTCCGGCGCCCGTCGCGCCGCTCGGCCGCACCGATGTTGCGATCGGGCGTCGGCCTCGGGCGACGGGTGCCTAGGGTTCCACCGAGCCGAACCTCACGTGCGTTCTCCAGGTCCTCCTCGAACATCTCGTCCATCTGGGTCCCGAAGGAGGGGTCCTCGACCATGAGGTCTGCCTCCCAGTTTGCCAGGAGTCCCGAGACGTTCAGGTTGGTCGAGCCCACGCGCGAGAACCTCCCGTCCACGACATGGGTCTTGGCGTGCATCATCGGTCCGCCGTACTCGAAGATGCGCACCCCAGCCTCAAGCAGCGGCCGGTAGCCCGCGCGCGAGAGCGCCCCGACCCAACGCACGTCGTTCGTGGCCGGCAGGAGTATCCTCACGTCCACGCCGTCGCGCGCGGCGGAGATGAGCGCCTGGGTGAGGGTGGGTGCGGAGAGGAAGTAGGCGTCGGCGATCCACATCCTCCTATCCGCTGTGGCCAGGAGGACCTCCAGGGTACGCAGCACGCGCGCCCGGCCAGGCTCCTGGATGACCACGCGCGTCGCCTTCTCCCCGGCGGCTTTCATCCAGGCGGCATCCGGGCGTTCTTCGTCGGGAAGCGGCTCTCCGTGAAGGTCCCAGACCCCCGCGAAGGCGCGCTCGACGTCCGCGACGGCCGGCCCGCGCAGGTTCGCGGCCGTGTCGCGGTAGATGAGGCCCGTCTCCGAGGAGCGCTCCAGCCAGCCGTCTGCTATGCAGATCCCGCCGACGGAGGCGTAAAGACCGTCCACCCCCACGAGCTTGCGGTGGTCGCGCGCCAGGAAGCGCGCGGGACCCCGATAAAGGCTCGGCGGGTTGACGACGCGGACCTCCACCCCCGCGCTCCGTAGCTTCCGCCAGAACGAGTTCGGCACCCACACATCGGTGCAACCGAACCAGTCGTAGAGCACGCGCACTGGCACGCCTTCCCCTGCCTTCTCCGAGAGAGCGCGGGCGAAGCGCTGTCCCACACTATCGTCAGCGAAGATGTAGTTCTCCAGGTGCACCCAGCGCCTGGCGCCTCCGATGGCCGCGAGCCAGTCCTCGTAGGCGGCTGGGCCGTTCTTGAGCAGCCCTACCTCGTTGCCGTAGCGCAGTGGGGCGTTGCTGGTGCGCCACATCGCCTGCCGGAATCGCCCGCCCTGTTCCTGCTCACTGCCTCGTAGTGTCTCCATATGCGCACTTTACCAGTCTCCGTCCTCCCGGCGCCTCGCAGCTCAGCCCGCGTCTCTCGCCCGGAAGACCGATAAAGATAAAGTCGGTCCTACGCGCGCGAGTCGGCCCCAGGTAACGGGGCCTTCCTGTTCTCCAGAGGCGGCGCAGTTGGTCGATCCACGGATCCATGCTATCCATGTCAGGCGAGCAGTCCCCCAGTCGACAGCTTCTTGCGTCTCGATTGCCACGGAACCTTTCAGCCCAACGACTGCCTCCTTACCGATCGTGAGGTTCGGAAGTAGGTGTTGGCGGCCGGTAGGAACATCAACGCCAGCGCCGCGATGACCGCAGCCAGATGAACGGTCCGGATCGGCGCGATAACGAAGAACAGGACATTAGCCTCCGTGAAGACCTCACTCAGCGAGTTACCCCCAGCCAACCACGAGATCGGGTCGATCACCAGGGAGAGAGTCCCGATCCCGCCGAGCAGCACCGCTAGGGTCAGGCGGGCCCACCTCTTCCCGAGACGCATCCGCGTGATGATGTAAACCACCAGCGTGTAGACGATCACCCTGATAACCACGCCAGAGATCGCACCGGTAACATCCGTCTCCCCGCTGCTGCCTGAGACCCAGCCAATGGCCAACGCGTCGATAATGCGGATGATTGTTTCGAGGACGCCTGCGGCGACGGCGGTAAGCCAT
>DASQVA010000170.1:0-4196 GCA_035641035.1 Rubrobacter sp.
CTCATGCTCTACCCCCTCAAATTGTACGCTTGCTCCCGACGCGTTCTTTTACGTGAGCTCTCAACCGAGAGCTTGGGCAATTGTTTCAGAGTAGTCCTTGAGTTGTATCCGTCCAATGGCACATCTTCTGAGTACATCCACAAACTTTTTATGAACCCCCTACACGCAAAGAGTTCTTAGACCTCCTAATCCAACCTACTGCGTACTCGGGTGAATGGGGTAGGAAGGATAGACCAATACCAGCTCAAGAGGTAACGCCGGGCTGTTGCATTAGGCCGAAGGTATCCATCTCGTGCCAGTGTTCTACCAGTTGACAGTTAGCGATGCAGTATACGTTGATGCCCGAGACGCTGACCCTCTTCCCAGTAGCAGCTATACCCATAATCTCGCCCTCATTGATGGCCTCCATTCTCCACCGGGCGACCACCTTCTCTTCTTCGGCTATCAAGCCTTCTAGGTCTTAACGCAGGGCGGGGACCGCCGCGTGAAAGAAGACGGCCAGGCGCTGCTTACCGTCCTCCGGTTCGCCTGCCACCTGTCCGGGGAGTGCGGCGGTTTCGATCTACTCGACGGAGATGCTTTAATCCACCGTGTCCGTCTTGTCCCCGTTCATCACCTTCTCGAAGAAGCGGCGGATCAGAGCCTTGTTCGCTTCTGTTGTCATGGGCCTCCTTTCCTCGATGGCGGGGTTACGGGATTACACATGGTGCCGTAGGCGCGGAAGTAGTGTCTCATGGCGCTCCTTGCTATCGCTCAAGCTGGCTGCTCCTTGGAAGATAGCGGAAGGAAGGTCCGATCACGGAGGGACATATGCCTATTCCCAGAGTGGATCGTGAATCCGAACTCCCGAGAACTCACTCAAGGCGAAGTGCGAAAAATATTCCTCCTGGGCACCTCGGTGAATAAGCCTCATCGTTGCGAGCTTAAGCGCCTTGCCACTTCACCTGTCGAACACCTACTGCGCCTCGGGCGCGAATGTCAACGGCACGCTTGGCATGTTTAGGTCTCCTGTTACATCACTCCTCACCGCCCACCTCCTCGGCGAGGATCCGCACCACCCGTACGGACTCCTGGCTTAGACCACTCCTACTGTCTCTTGGTGAGAGACTACCTAGACGTTATTTCGAAGGGCATCTCTAACGTACAGTTTCTAAAGATCAAGGTGAACTCGAGTAGTGTGGGGTTTGCGGCAGCGAAGGAGCGTACTTACGTTTCTTCTGCTGCCCAAGGGCCTCTAGCTTCCTTCGTTTTGGTCAAACAAACCGAAATCTCGCGCCATCTCGAAGACTTCGCGTTGGTCGCGGATTATATCGTCGTCCCCCGCTGCCTCCAGCGCGGGGACGCTACCTCCAGCAAGCGGCTCGCTCGACCCGTTCGTCTCTCCGGTCTCCGGTGATTTTTCCTCCCGAACCGGCGGTTCCGGCGTGGGGTAGAGTGCAGGTTCCTCCGGCGGGGCGGACATCCGGGGCGGTTCTTCTCTTGCGGGTGCGGCGCCTGCACCGGACGTCTCTCCGTCCGCCGCCAGGATCTCCAGGTGGGGTCTCGAGCCGAGGTGTTCTTCCAGGACGCTGCCGAGTTTGTCGAGGTGGCCGCGGTCCCTCGCCATCCCGACGTGGAAGCTCTGTTCCTCCGGGTAGACGAGGCGCAGCACCTTTCCGTTGAAGCTCTCGACGCGCGCCTCGCCGTAGACCGCAGCTGTGAGCGCCTGCCTTCGGTGCTTGAGCTCGTCCATGATCTCACCCCACTCCGCAGCGAGGTCCGCATCAGCCTCCCGCCCGGCGTCGGAGTGCTCTTCCCAGGTCAGAAATCCTTCCTGAGACGTATCCGACTCGATACGCGGAGCCTCCTCTACCTGCTCCGCTGGCTCTCGCTCGGCCGGAGGCGGATCCTCCCGCGCGAGGTCCCACGTGACACCCTCCGACCCAGAAGGCGGCCGCGTAGCGCCTCCGCGGCTACCATCCTCCAGAGCTTTCTCCAGCGTCTCCAGGCGACTCAAGAGGGAGTTCAAGTCGGGCTCGGTGTAGTCGCGGACGAACTTGAGGAAGGCCAGCTCCAACTCCAGCTTCGGGTCGCCGCCACGCTTTACGCGGCCTAGAGAGTCACCCAGGGCCTCGACGAGGCGCACGACCTCGGCGGTCGGGATGGTGCTCGCCTGCTCTTCGAGGGGGGCGCGTTCGTCACCGCCGATGTCAGCGAGGACGACTTCGGGGGCGTGCGGCAAGAGCATTAGGTTCCGCAGGTGCGAGAGGAGCTCCCCGACGAACTGTCCGAGGTCGCGGCCCTCGTTCGAGAGGCGGTCCACTATCTTGAGGGCGTCCGCCGCCCGGCGCTCGTGCAGGGCGTAGGTTGTCTCGAGCAGCGCTTCGGGTCCGACGCTTCCGAGAAGCTCGCGTACCATGGAGGCCGTGATCCCACCCTCCGCGAACGACGAGAGCTGGTCCAGCAGACCCTCCGCGTCCCGGAACGACCCCCGACCGTCGCGCGCGATTACCGTGAGCGCCGCCGGCTCGACCTCGATGCCCTCGGCGGCGGCGATCTTCCTCAGCTTCTCGGTCAGCGTCTCGATGCTCGGGCGGCGGAAGTCGAAGCTCTGACAGCGGCTGATGATGGTCGGCAGGACCTTGTGCTTCTCGGTCGTGGCGAGGACGAAGACGACATGCTCGGGGGGCTCTTCGAGCATCTTCAGGAGGGCATTGAAGGCCTCGGCGGTCAGCATGTGGACCTCGTCGATGATATAGACCTTCATCCGCCCGGAGACGGGCGCGAGGTTAACCCTATCCCTAAGATCCCGGATCTCGTCGATCCCGCGGTTGGAGGCAGCGTCCATCTCGAGCACGTCCATCGAGGAGTTGCCCACGATAGCCCGGCAGCTATCGCACGTCCCGTCCGGTTCGGGCGTCGGCCCCTTCTCGCAGTTGAGACCCATCGCGAGCACCTTAGCCGTGCTCGTCTTCCCCGTCCCCCGCGGCCCTGAGAAAAGGTAGGCGTGGGAGACGCGGTCCGTCTCGATGGCCCGGCGCAAAGTACGCACGATCGGCTCCTGACCGACGATGCCGTCAAAACGCCGGGGCCGCCACTTGCGATACAGCGTGGTGTGCTTCATCTGGAGAAACCTCGAACGAAAGTACTCACGCCGCTAGTATAGCGGACGCTCTGCCGACAGCCATCGGCCTTGGTAGGCTTCAGGTCGCAGTTGAGCTGCTTAATCCCGCAAGCAGTCGTTCGGCGGTGCGGCGCAAGCGGATGGCGGTGCGCGCAGGGCACGCCGCAGCGAGAGAAGCTGACGGCTGAGACCTGAAACCTTAAAAATACCGCGCACCCCGCCGTCGACGCGACCACATTCAGCGAACTCCCGGCCGCCGACTCCGGCCCGGCTACCCCGTAGCACATGGGGTTACCCGCTTAGTGCTGCTACCTTCCGGTCCTGACACGGTTCGCGGGGCCTCATTGCCCGGGACCGGACCATCAGCGCCGGCCGCACCGGTTTCAACCGAACCTGGTTCACGCCTCGGGCGGGGAATTAGACCCTGCTAGGCGATCGCAGGTACAGGGCATCGCCAGCTCCCCGCTTAGCGCGGCAGAGCTAGTTTACCAAACAGACCCAATTACGAAAGGAGGTAGAAGAACCCACAATTGGGTGGGCCGCACACTATCACAGCGAATGCTTACGCCTGGCCGACGACCACCGAGAAGCCTTCGCCATTGCGCGCTTCGACGACCCGAAACCCGGTCTGCTCCAGCGATTCGACGACCCTTTTGGTGACGACGCGCAGCTTCTTGTAGGCACTCTCTTGCGTGGACCAGCCGCCCGCGTACTTGAGAAAGACCACGTCGTGCACGCTCAGGTGCAGAGGCTCGTATTCCAGAAAGGTGATCATGATCTTGTCCTCATCCAACCAGCCTGGTATCGCCCGGTCCACGACCTGGAGCTCCGCAGTGTAGTCGCAGATCTCCAGGACCGACCTACCCCCTTCTTCTAGTACACTCTACAAGTCGCTGACCAGGGTCGACACCTCGTCGAACGACTCCAGGTGGGTCAGCGTAGCCCCCATACAACTGGCCGCCTCGAACGTCCCCTCGGCCGCGAAAGCTCCCACGTCCCTCGTGTCGCCCAGCATGGTACGAACCTCGCGTCCGTCCTTTCGCGCGACTATTGCAGGAGAGCCTCGCTCGGGTCCAAGCTCACCACCCGAAAA
>DASQVA010000171.1:0-3219 GCA_035641035.1 Rubrobacter sp.
GTCTACCTCGAGGTCGAGGAGGGCGGCGTGGTAGGCGGGATGCCGATCGAAGGCGGCGAGCGTAAGGAGATCGCCCGGGTCGAGGTGGACGACGAGACCTGGCAGCTCAACTACGTGTGGACCGGGGATCAAGTCGCCTGGCGTATGGCCCGCGGCGATTACGGCGCCTACGGCAAACAGGCCAACTACCCCTACGTCTGGGGACCTTTAGCCCTCCTCTTCGCCCTCGCCTTCTGGCGCACCGACAAACTCTACTCCTTGCGCAACCTCGACGTCTTGGCCCTTCTTAGCTTCCTCGTCTCGCACGGCTTCTTCAGGGTAGGAGAGACGTATCATGCCGTCCTGCTCTGGTACCCGCCACTACTATACCTCCTAGCAAGGACGCTTCTGATGAGCTTCGGTAGAGGCGAGCGGGTCGAGAAGACGAGTAACTTCCCCACCGCGGCCCTGTTAGTTCTGGGCGTTCTGGCGAGCGGCCTCGTCCTGGGGCTGAATCTGGACTCCCGGGTAATAGACGTCGGCTACGCGGGTGTCGTCGGGGCAGACCGCATCCTCGACGGGATGCTCCCCTACGGCAACATGCCCGAAGAGGTCGGCACCGGCGACACCTACGGCCCGCTGAACTACCTCTTGTACGTGCCTTTCCTTTGGTTCTTCGAGTGGAGCGGGGAGTGGGACTTCCTACCGGCGGCTCATGCGGTGACGGCGTTTGCGTTCATCGTAGGGGCTATCTCTATGCTCGTCGCGGGACGGAGGTACGCGGGGGCGCAGGGCGGGGCGGCGATGCTCTTCGCCTGGGCGGTCTTCCCCTACACTCTGTACTCGGCCAACAACAACACCAACGACATAATCGTGGCGGCGGTAGCGGCGGTAGCGATTGCGACGGCAACATCTCCCCTGGCACGGGGGGCGAGTGTCGTGGCGGGGTTCGCAGTCAAGCTCTTTCCTATCATCCTCGCACCCTTGTGGATGCTCCACGACGGCGCCAAAAGAAGGGGATCCCTCCTGGACTTCGTCCTAGGGGGGATGGGTGTCTTCCTCCTCACCTTCTGGGTGCTCGCTCTCGACGGCGATCCTATCGGCGGCGTCGTGGAGTTCTTCGACAGAACCCTGCGCTTCCAGGGAGAGCGCGAGACCCCATGGACCATCTTCGCCCAGGTCCCCGCGCTCAAGGTATTGCAGCAAGCCCTCACGGCGGCGGTGGTGCTCCTAGCCTTCATCGTCCCGGTGGTGCTGAAGAAGAGGACGATCCGGAGGCTCGCGGCGCTCTCAGCGGCCTTCGTCATCGCCTTCGAGCTCACCGTCAACTACTGGTTCTACCCCTACGTCACCTGGTTCGAGCCTTTCGTTTTCGTCGCCCTCCTGCTCGCCACAAGCGAAAAGACGGCGTTGGATAGGGAGTGCGAAGAGCCACCGTCTTCCAGTGGTCAGCACAAACCTGGACGGGAAGCAGCCTACCACGAGCCTTCAAAACCATCCCAGGCCGAGTAAACGCCAGACTCGGAGCAGTCGCAATAGGACGAGCGGCGGCAGGAAACCTCAGAGAGCTTAGGCATCGAATGGTGAAAGTGGCGATTTGAAGTGCCAGCGCCTCAGGTATCATCCGCACGCCCGCCGAGGCATGCGCCGGCGCAAGATCAGCCGAACCCAGGTGGAGCGAACGCTGCAAAACCCCAACCGCACTTACAATAGTTGGGGTGAGCTTGCGGACGAGGGTGTTACCCGGTGGGTATTACGGTCTTTGTGTACTTTGTAGAGCCGCCGTGGACGAGGTGCTGGTTCTCTCGGTGAAGCGTCGCAGGAGCACCCCCGAAGAAGGAAGAAGATAACCTTGAGGATCGAGCTGATAAGGAGTACGATCTCCTCTACATTGAGCTGCACGCCGGCGATCCTTAACGCACCGAGGACCTGGCCAACGAGGTTCATCTAGACCTAGACGCTGAGGATCAGGTAGTGGGTGCGTAGTTCCTCTCCCTAGACGCCTTCGACGGCCTCGTGAAGCACCGCGACCTTCCGGCAAATCCTATCGAGTGGTTGCGCGAGGAAGCCGACCTGCGCTAGATACTGCTCGGCCCTCGCTCGTAACTTCGTTCGCCCGCCAGTGTTGCATACTCCGTAAAGCACATAATGAACGGCGCGATCACCTACTCCCCTACGATTCCTCCCGCTCCTTCCGCCAGCGGTCGAGGCGTTCCTTGATTCCCTTCTCCGCCCCGCTCTCTTTTGGCTCGTAGTAGATACGGTCCGCAAACTCCTCCGGCAGGTAGCGGTCGTTCATGCCCTCTGCCTCGTCGTCGTGGGCGTAGCGGTAGCCTGTCCCGTAGCCTTCATCGCGCATGAGTCCCGTCACGGCGTTGCGAAGGTGCATGGGCACCTCGGGGACGGCACCACGTCGCACGTCTTCGAGGGCTTTGCCTATGGCGACGTAAGAAGCGTTGGACTTTGGGACGGAGGCAAGGTAGGTCGTGGCCTGGGCGAGCGGGATGCGGCCCTCGGGCATACCGACAAGTTGGACCGCCTGGGCTGCGGCGATGGCGAGTGGGAGGCCCTGCGGGTCGGCATTGCCGATATCTTCGGAGGCTAAGATGACGATCCGCCGGGCGATGAACACCGGGTCTTCCCCCGCCTCGATCATCCGCGCCAGGTAGTGCAGCGCCGCGTTCGGGTCTCCACCGCGCACGCTCTTTATGAACGCGCTGACGACGTCGTAGTGCTCCTCGCGCCCGTACCTCAGGGGCCGGGTCCCCACTACCCCCTCGACGTCCCGCACCTCGATCCGCCCAGACCCAGAGGCAGGAGCAGCCTCCAGCGCGTTCAACAAGCGCCGCCCATCACCACCGGAGAGGCGCAGCAGGTACGCTCCAGCCTCGGGCGAGACGTCGACCTTTAGCGCCTCGCGTCCCTTGTCGAGAAGAGCAGTGAGGTCTTCCTCTGAGAGGGGCTGAAGCCGCAGGACGCGCGAGCGCGAGAGAAGCGGTGCCGTAACCTCAAAGGATGGGTTCTCCGTCGTCGCACCAACGAAGTCTACGAGTCCCTCCTCGAGGGCGGGAAGGAGAGCGTCTTGCTGAGCTTTGTTGAAGCGGTGAACCTCGTCGACGAAGAGAATCGTGGCGCGCCTCTCAAACTTGAGGCGCTCGCGGGCGGCGTCCAGAGCGGCGCGCACCTCCTTTACCCCGCTCGTTACGGCGCTCAAGGGGACGAACTCCCCCTCCATCTCCG
>DASQVA010000172.1:0-28803 GCA_035641035.1 Rubrobacter sp.
GTGGGAGCGGAAAGAATGTACAACTTCACGTTCGCAGTAACCAGAGAACCTCTCACGTTTATCAGCACGTCGTTCCCCTGCCCCGGGGTGCCTTACGAGGATCAGTAGTGCGCCTGGACGAACTGGGGCAGGAACACCCTCGAGATTTCCCAAGAAGAGATTGCTTCGCTCATCGCTCGCATCGGTGCGAGGATGGGATGACGCTCGGCCTGACAGCCTTAGCTTTCGACGTCTGCGACTGGGTCTCGGAAAACCTTACCCGGCCGGTGGAAAAGATGGCGCGTAGGGAAGGCTCCTACCCAGCGACTAGGAAGGTCTCGTACGGAGGTCCCGTACGGTCGAGGCTACAACAACGCCCACGTCGCGGTCGCAACGCCTAAAGCTCCGGTAAGGATAACAAGCCCCAGGGTCAACACCCGGAAAGCCGACTCAGAGACGTGTTTCAGGAGCGCCGTGCCGACGGCCTTTCCCGCAATGGCGGCGGGGACCAGCAAGAGCCCCAGCGGAACCTCTCCGGCATCTACGAGGCCGCGGAGAGCGAGAACCGCGATCCCGATTACACTCATGGGCAGAAAGTACAGCGCGCTCGTCCCCCGGAACTCGTGCTTTGGGAGACCGCGCGAGGCCAGGAGCAGCACTATCGGGGGACCAGCGAGCCCAGTCGAGGTCGAGAGCATCCCGCTAGCCGAACCCGCGACGAGAGTCCCCCAGCGAGTATCCGCTCCCGGCAGGCGGACATCTCGGACCAGTAGCAGGGCCGAGAAAACGACGACCACACCCACCCCGAGCCGCACGTAGACCGGGTCGATGACGCGCAGAACCTCGACGCCGACCACGATGCCCAGGAGGGCGGGGATTAAAAGTGTCAGCGCGAGACGTTTGCGCGCCTCGTTCCAGGAGTCCCACACCACGGCGGAGTTAATGAAGATCGAGAAGATCGCGGTCAGAACGATGACCGTCTTGGGCTCGTAGACAAAGAGCAGGATGGGCGTGCTGATCAGGGCGAGTCCGAAGCCCGTCATCCCCGTGACTACCCCCGCGAGCAACGCCGCGAGCAGCGCGACCACCAAGGCCAAACTCAGCAAAGGAGCCCCTTAAGACCTGACGCCTGCAGAGCCCGATGCCTGAGACCTAGATCAGCGCAGGATGCCGGCGTAGAGGCGCTCCCAAGCCTCCATCTCCGGCGTGAAGTAGCGTACCCGCGTCTTCTTGTACTCGCGGGAGGAGTAGAGGGAGGTGTAGTCGGTGAGGCCGGTCTCCTCGGCCATTGCCGCAAGAACGTTCTCGCACTCCTCGACGCTGCGACCGTGGACCATGGAGAAGACGGCGTAGGGCCAGTCCTCGTAGGTCGGCCGCTCGTAGCAGTGGGAGACCGCCTGGTACTGAGCAAAGGTGTTGCCGACCTCCTCGATGCGCTCCTCGGGCACCTTCCAGACGCCCATGGCGTTCGCCCGGAAGCCCGCCTTACGGTGGTAGAGGACGGCCGAGAAGCGGCGCATGATCTTGCGGTCTTGCAAATCGTAGGCCCTCTCTAGAAGCTCCTCGTAAGACAGCCCGACCTGCCTGCCCCAGAGGTCGAACGGGCGCGGGGTCAGCGGGACGTCCTCCTGGAGGGCTCGGATGGCGGCCTTGTCGTCCTCGGAGATGTTGCGGTCGGCCATCTGCCGGTCCGCCTCCCCGTACTGCGGGACCTCTTTCTTAGCGGTGGCGCCCTTGTTCATGTCGAGGGTAACCCCAATTTTGAAGAGCTTGAGCGTAGGGAGGATGCGCGTCTTCTCGGCGCCGCTTATGCGGTGCAAGACTTCCACGGTCCCCTCCAACCCCAGTCGGGAGTCGGGCGGGACGGCGACGGTGTACCAGAGGTTGAACTCGTTGTTGCGCTCGTAGTTGTGGGAGACGCCGGGGTGGAAGTTTATGGCCTTGGCGCCCTCATTCAGCTTCTCTTGAGGGATCGTGGCGGCCACCAGGGTGGACTCGTAGCCGAGGACCCGGGTGTCGAAGATCGCGCTGATCTGGCGGATCACGCGTCCCCTCTTGAGCGACTCTATGCGTCGGATGATCTCGTCGCCGGCGAGTCCCATCTCGCGCCCGATAGCATCGAAAGGCTCCCGCTCCAGCGGGACCTCGCGCTGGATCCGGTTTAGGATCTCCCTGTCGGTGCTGTCCATCATGCGACTGCCGGTAGTTGTGCTGACCACGCTTTACGAGCCCTTCTCGCGCTTTTTCTACTCTAGAGACGCACTATAACAGGCGAAACCAAAACACGGTATGAGAATGTTTACGAACGGTTCGACCTTCCGGGCCGACCGCTGCTGCTACCCGGCGCCCTGCCCGCGCTCCTCCATCGCCTTCTGATACTCGGCGTGGACGCTCTGGATGTCCCTCCAGACCAGGCGCTTGGTGTTGTTCAGGTCGTCGCCGCGCTGCCTGAGGACGTAGGCCGGGTGGAACGTCGCCATGGTCTTGACACCTTCTACGTCGTACCACTTGCCGCGGTCCTTGGTGATCCTGAAGTCCTTGTCTATGATCGTCTTCGCGGCCGGGCCGCCGAGGCAGAGGATGATGCTCGGCTTCACGGCCTCTATTTGGCCCTGCAGGTAGGGGTTGCACGCCCGGATCTCCCCTGTCTTCGGCTGGCGGTTCTTCATCCTGCCGCCCTCCTCGACCGCGGCCCGGCACTTGACAATGTTCGTGAGGTAGACCTGCTGGCGTGTGAGATCCACCGCCGCCAGGATGTCGTCGAGGAGCTTGCCTGCCCGCCCGACGAAAGGCAGCCCGGTCGCGTCCTCGTTCTCGCCCGGGCCCTCGCCGACGAGCATCAGCGGCGAGTAAGGGTCCCCGCTCGCGAAGACCGTATTCGTGCGCGTCATCGCGAGGTCGCACTTGGTGCAGACGGCGACCTGGCGCGCGAGCTCCTCCAGCCGTTTCTCGCGGTTCTCCTCGCCGCCCTCCGCGGCATCGAATAGACTATCCAAGGCCCCTCCTGGATGTAGCGTGCCTATGCTATTCTACACTGCACACTTCAGATTCTGGGGAGTACGTTGAGCATCATAGAGTTTCGAGAGGTCAACAAGTTTTTCGGAGACTTCCAGGTTCTCGAAGATATAAATCTCTCCGTGGACGAGGGCGAAGTCGTGGTGGTCATCGGCCCCAGCGGATCGGGTAAGAGCACGTTGCTTCGGTGCATAAACGGTCTGGAGGAGATCTCCTCGGGCGAGATCATCGTGGACGGGATTCGCGTCGGCGACGACAAGACCAACCTCAACACCCTGCGCACCGAGATAGGGATGATCTTCCAGCAGTTCAATCTCTACCCGCACATGACCGTCGCCGAGAACATCAAGCTCGCCCCCGTGAAGGTAAAGGGTGTCTCCAAGAGGGAGGCGAACGAGCGATGCGAGCGCCTGCTGGAGCAGGTCGGCATCTCCGAGCAGACGGGCAAGTACCCCGAGAGCCTCTCCGGGGGTCAGCAGCAACGAGTGGCCATAGCGCGGGGGCTCGCGATGGAGCCCAAGATCATGCTCTTCGACGAGCCGACGAGCGCTTTGGATCCGGAGATGATCAACGAGGTACTCGAGGCGATGGCCGACCTGGCCCGCGGTGGCATGACGATGGTCGTCGTCACCCACGAGATGGGCTTCGCAAGGCGCGTCGCCGATAGGGTCGTCTTTATGGACGGGGGCCGCATCGTCGAGGTGGGTCCTCCAGAGCACTTCTTCGAGAACCCAGACCACGAGCGCACCAAGCACTTCCTGAACCAGATCCTTCACTAACCTCGAGGGGCGGGACGAAGGTATGGTCGCCGAGTGCGCGAGCGCTTCGGCGTGAGCGAGGCATACCGCAACGTGTTCAGTCCACCGACACAGCCCGCGGCCGAGCCTCCCCGCTCGAGGTGCTCGAGCGGATCTAGAGGCTCTGGCACGAGAGACCGGACCGCTGACGCCAAGAGGTTGAGTTGTCGAACGGTTCTAGTATTTCTGGTACCGAGTACAGGGTTATAGACGGCAAGGTCTTCTGGTCCTATAGTTCCCAAGGCGGAGCGCACGCCGCAACCACCGAAGGGGTTTTGGACCGGAGAGAGGCGCACCGGATCTAGACTATCTGAGGCTTCGCGCGGTCGGGTCCGGCAGACGGGACGTGGGGCGATCAGGGTGGAGGGTACGAGGCCCGGCGTGTGGTACCCGCCCGAGCCCCTATGGTGGGGCGCCGACGACTACGCGATGGTGGGGGACGCCGAGCGAGGCGCAATCCTTCGTCTTGCCTCCGGTTCAAAGGGCGGACGCTCGACGCCACCGGAGTTCTTGAGGCGGGCTTCGACGAGGTCTTCCCCGAGGGCACGTTCATCCTGGCCCTGCCTGATGTGAAGTTCTGTAAAGTAGAGCACTTACGGTAGAACGCACGCTCGTTGCGATCTGCGCACTGGAGGGCTATCTTTCGCACGGTCGCCGTGCGTCGAGAGATGGGGGATCTGGTTTGAAGCCCAGGGCCGAGTTGGACGATATCCGTCCCTACCAACCGCCGAGGATGGCGTTGGAGATCCAGGCGGAGCGCGGCTCGAAGGAGTACGTGAAACTAACGATGAACGAGCTCTCCTTCGGCCCGCTGCCCGAGGCCAGGGCGGCAGCTATGGAGACTCTCGCCCGCGCCAACCGCTACCCCGCGCGCGACGCCGACCCGCTCCGGGCGGTGATCTCCGCCGCGAACCCCGGCATCACGACCGCCAATGTGGTGGTCGGCAACGGATCCAGCGAGGTACTAGTGGACCTCTTGCAAATCCTGGAGCGGCCAGGCGAGGTGATCTTCCCCTGGCCCTCGTTCCCGTTCTACTCTTCCGCCACCCGCGTCGTCGGCTTGACGGAGTGTCGGGTGGGCCTCAACGGGCGCCACTCGGCGGACCTCGACACCCTGCACGCCGCCGTCGGCCCCGAGACGAGGGCCGTTATCCTGTGTAACCCAAACAACCCGACCGGCACGTACCTTTCCCTGGATCGGGTGCGAGCCTTCGCGGCCTCGCTCCCCGATCGGGTGCTCCTGATCCTGGACGAAGCGTACTACGAGTTCGTCGAGGACCCGGCGTACGCCGGCTCGCACGAGCTGGTTCTACGGTCCACCAACGTCGTCTCGACCCGTACCTTCTCCAAGGTTCACGGACTCGCAGGTTTGAGGGTCGGCTACGGCATAGCCCCGCAGGAGATCGCAGACTACGTCTGGCGCGCGCACGTGCCCTTCAGCGTGAGCCTGGTCGCACAAGCCGCTGCCGAAGCCTCGATGCGCCAGACGGTGAGCATCGCCGGACGGGCGCGTTTCATGACGGGGGAGCGCGAGCGCCTGCAGGCGGCCTTCACCGAGGCCCGCCTGGAGTACGTACCCTCGCACACGAATTTCGTTCTGGTTCGAACCAGGCCCGGTGTCTTCGAGAGAACGGGGGTACTGGTGAGAGAGGGCGAGGCACTCGGTTATCCGGGATGGTGCCGGATCTCGATCGGGAGGGCAGAGGAGAACGACCGGATCATCGCCGCTCTCTCCCGAGAGAGTTCGACGCCGGGACGCTGACCGCGCCACACCACGCCCGGGGCGCCCGGTCCGAGCCGACCTTATCTAATAAGCCGGGGACTCGCGAACTCTGCCCTAGCGCGTCACCAGCACGGGGCAGGGGGCGTGATGCAGCACCCGGTAGGCTACGCTACCGAGCACGATGGCCTCAACAGCCCCCTTCCCCCGGCCGCCGATGACGATCAGGTCGGCCTCGAGCTCGTCCGCGGCCCGGATGATCTGGTCGGCGGGCGCGCCGCCACGGACGATGGTCTCCACGTTGGGGGTCATGTCCCGCAGCTCCTCCGCGACGCGCTCGACGGCCTCCTGCGCCGCCCGATGGAACGAGTAGCCGCCCGGATCCACGGCCTGCTGGGCGGCGTGCTCCTCCTCGCCGAAGTCGCTCGCGAACGGCACGGCGGCCAAAGGCCGGACCACGGCTAGCACGCTGACGCGCTCCAGCGAGGCGGGGTCGAGGAGCGAGCGCAGGTACCGGGCCGCCTTGAGCGACTGCTCCGAACCGTCGGTGGTGATCAAAACGTGGGTCATGGTCCTCCCTCCGTCTACCCTCGGCCGTTTCGCCCGTCGCTAGGCCGCGACGCGTCCAGCCTGCGCTGCGCGAGGTTGTTCACGAAGTACAGTCCGACCCCCACCAGCAGCATTACCAGGCACACCAAGAGAACGCTTTCCCTGGGCCCGACCTCCCCGGCGAAGAGGCCCTGGAGGTCGGTTATTAAAACGTAGAGCAGCAGCGCGACGTTCACCGCCACCCCGAGGATAAGGATCACCGTCGGCGCCGTGTAGTGCTCCTGGGGCACGCGGTCGCGGCGCAGTACTAGCGCGCACAGGCAGACCAGCGTGAAGACCGCCAGGAGGAACGCCACGGTGGCGCTGGCCAACGTGTTGACGCCCTCCTCCCCGACGCCGACGATCAGGATCAGCGCGATGATCGTGGTGAAAACGATGGCAACCCAAGGCGTGCGCCGCGATTGGTGGGTGCGGGCGAAGATGCGCGGGACCACGTTCTCGCGTGCCATGCCGTACATGATCCGGGAGTTCGTTATCAAGGCGACCAGACAGGTATTCGTGATCGCCACGCACGCTACGATCGCGAACAGCCAACCCGGGAAGGCTGGCAGGCCCTGCCGCACGACCTCCAGCAGCGCCACCTCCGAGCCGGCGAGCCGGCCGGTGGGCACCACCATCGAGGCGATAAACGCGATGATAAGGTAGATAATTCCCGCCGACGCCATGCCGCCTAGCAGCGCGCGCGGGTAGACCCTGCTCGGGTTCTGAACCTCCTCGGCCACGTTCGCCGCATTCTCGAAGCCTGTCATCGCGAAGAACGCGAGCGTTGCGCCGGCCAGGGCTAAGAGCGCGGGGTTGCCCCCCTCGTTGAAATCGAAGGGCCGGCCGAGATCCGCGCCGCCGGTCAGGAGCACGACGACCCCGATCCCGAGCACCAGCGCCAGACCGGCGATCTCGGTGACGCTCATGGCGAGGTTCAACTTTACGGACTCCGAGATGCCCCGGAAGTTGATGACCGCTAGCAGCACGACGAAAACGAGGGCCGCCAGGAGCAGCGGCACGCTAAGGAGCGCCACCAAGAGCTCCAGAAAGTAACCGCTGAACGCCAGCGCCAGGGCGCCCGTGGCGGCCAGGCTCGCGGCCACCGTGCAGAACGCCACCAGGAAGGTAAAGAAGCGGTTGTTGAAAGCCCGGCCAGTGTACATAGCGGCGCCCGCCGCGTGAGGGTACTTGGTGATCAGTTCGGCGTAGGCGAAGCCGGTCAGCATGGCGGCCGCCACCCCGACGACGAACGAGGTCCAGAACGCGCCCCCGACCTGGGCCGCCATCACCCCGATGAGGGCGTAGATGCCCGATCCCAAGACGTCGCCAAGCACGTAGAAGAAGAGTAGCGGCGCGCTTATGGCCCGCGCGAGCTCCTCCGGTTGCTCCGCCGCGTTGCGGGTAATGGTCGGCTGCGCACCCGGTGTTTCCAAAGTCCCCCCTAATACTCAGCTCATGTCACAGCGGCTACGTGTCAAGAAGTGTACAGATAGGCCAACACCCGAGCAAGGCCCCCACCACAAGCCGCTACCCCTCCATGCCGCACCAGTCCGCAAGCAGGCAGGCGATGGTCTCCGTTGCGGTGAGTAGATCGGGGACGCTTATGTGCTCGTCTGGGGCGTGGGCGACCTTCACGTCGCCGGCGCCGTACATCACGCAAGGTATCCCGCCGAAGCGGACGAAGAGCCGCATGTCCGCGCCGTAGGGGACGCCCTCGACGGCGGGCCTCTCGCCCGTCATTCGCTCGTGCGCACGCTTCACGGCCTCGCAGATCGGGGCGTCGGTTGGGACCTCGGCTGGGGCGAATTGGCCACCGAACCACTCCAGCTCCGGCGGGTGCTCGCGCAGCCACGAGTCGCGTTCGGCGACCGCTGCGATTCGGTTGGCGACGAGGTCTCGGAAGGGTCCGACCTCCTCGCCGGGGATCAGGCCTACGCGCCCCTCCGCGACGAGCGACTCGGGGACGGTCGAGGCCCAGTTGCCCGCCCGCACGACCCCGACGTTGATCGGCACCTTGTTACGCACGCCATCGTAGAGCGGGTGGCTCAGGGATTCGTTGCGCTCGCGCTCCAGCTCGCGCAGGTCCTCGAAGATGGGTACAAACTTCTCCAGGGCCGAGACGCCCTCGTCGCGCGCGGCGGCGTGGGCTGAGCGGCCGGCGAGCGTTAGACGGAAGATCAGCGAGCCGCCCTGGGCCGTCACGAGCCGCAGGCGGGTTGGCTCGGTGATCAGGGCGGCGTCGGCCCTGTACCCGCGCAGGACGGTCGAGAGGGCGCCAAGTCCCCCGTTCTCCTCGCCGACCGTCGCCGCCACGGTGACGTCGCCGCGCAGCCGGACGCCGAGATCCGAGAGGGCGTCGAGCGCGACGAGGTGGGTCACGAGGCCACCCTTCATGTCGCACGAGCCGCGGCCGTAGAGCAGGTCGCGCTCGACGGTCCCCGAGAATGGATCGTACGTCCAGGTCGCCGGGTCCCCGGAAGCTACGGTGTCCACGTGAGCATTGAGCAGGATCGAGCTTCCGCCGCCGGTTCCCTTCCTGACGCCGGCGACGTTCGGACGGTTGTCGTAGGACTCTTGCTCTCCTACGTGGTCGAGGTAGGATTCCATCTCCCCGGGCGTTGCCTCCCACTTATCCACCCCGAGTCCGCGTTCCCCGAAGGCGCGTTCGACGACCTCCCCCACCGCGCCCTCCCGGCCCGTAACCGACGGTACGCGGACGAGCTCTTGCAGCAGCCTCACCGCGTCTTCGCGGCGGGCCTCGACCGCGCCGCGTATGGCGCCCGCGAGCCTGTCGGCTGGCTCTGTCAGCTCTCCGCCCTCCTTTCTGGTCGCCGGTAATGCGGCACCGTAGCACGGCGCCCGTTCTCCGGCAACGGGCCTCTGGACTTGCGCCGGTGGCCCGTTCTGTTATTAACTATCCGGGGATCTTGAAGGTTTACGGAAGGGCGGAAGCGTTGAAGGTACTCAGAAGCTTGGCGCTGGTAGCGTTGGCCCTTGTGGGGCTGGTGGCGGTAGCGGCCTGCGGCGGTAGCGGCGGTGGGGGAAGTGACGGCGAGGCGAGCGCCGAGGACGTCAAGGTCGCCTCGGACATCGCCTATCCACCGTTCGAGTACGAGAAGGGCGGCGAACCGGTCGGCTTCGACATAGACCTGATGGACGAGATCGCCAAGAGGGCCAACCTCAACGTCGAGTACCAGAACGTGACGTTCGACGGCATCATCGGCGGCCTCAGCTCCAACCTCTACGACGCCTCGATCTCGTCCATGACCATAACGCCCGAGCGCGCGAAGAAGATCGACTTCTCCGACCCGTACTTCAACGCCGACCAGTCGCTGCTTGTACCGAGCGACTCTGGCGTGGGCTCTGTCGACGATCTCGGCGACGCCACGGTGGGGGTCCAGCTCGGCACGACCGGTGAGATAAAGGCCAAGGAGTTCAAGGAGCAGGGCAAGGTGCAGGGCGAGATCCGGACCTTCGACACTATCGAGGACGCCTTCGCCGCGCTCAACAACGGCCAGATCGACGCCATCATCAACGACTTGGCCGTCTCCCAGGACGAGGCCAAAAACAGCGGCGGCGACCTCAAGATCGTCCAGGTCATCCCGACTGGCGAGCAGTACGGCATAGCCTTCCCCAAGGACAGCGACCTCGTCGCTCCGGTCAACAAAGCCCTCGCTGAGATCAAGGAAGACGGCACCTACGAGAAGATCTACAAGAAGTGGATCGGGAGGGCACCCGAGGAGATACCGTAGGGCGCCTCGAGAGGAATCCCTCAGAGAGGTGGTGACCGTTGCAGTTCGAGTTGCCCATAGAGTTCGACCCGGGCGACTTCAGCCTGGAGACCATCAGGGAGAGCTACCTGGACTTCGGGCTGGTTTTCGAGAACGCGGACGCCATCCTGCAGGCGGTTCTGGTCACGGTTCTGCTCGCGTTCTTCGCGGAGGCCCTCGGGGTGGTCCTCGGCCTCGTGTTCGCGCTGCTCAAGATCTCGCGCTTCCGCATCTTGAGCTTCCCCGCCCAGCTCTACATAGACGTCTTCCGGGGGACTCCGCTTCTGGTGCAGATCATCTTTATCTACTTCGCCACACCCCTGATAGGTCTCAGGTTCGAGAGCCTGTTTTTCGCAGGACTCACCGCGCTGACGCTCAACAGCGCCGCCTACGTGGCCGAGATCTTCCGCTCCGGCATCCAGAGCATAGACAGAGGACAGATGGAGGCCGGGCGGGCTTCCGGCCTCTCCTACGGCCAGACGATGCGCTACATCGTCGTCCCGCAAGCCTTCCGGCGGGTGATACCGCCCCTCACCAACGAGTTCGTCGTGATCATCAAGGACACCTCTATAGTCTCCGTGATAGGGTTAGAGGAGCTCTTGCGGGCCGCTAGGGTCTTGCAATCGGCGACGGCAAACGCGACGCCGCTGGTCGTGGCGGCGCTTATCTACCTGGCTATATGCCTGCCCCTGATCTACCTGGCCAACGGCCTGGAGCGGCGCCTGAACCGCAGGACGGCGTAAGGCCCGACGGCGTATACTTAGTATTGACGTCTCGGTGCGAGGGCCAGAGAGTTCGGACCTCCTAGAGGGGGATGGCTCACGCGACCGGCTTGCCGGAGGACGAATCCGTCCGCGGCCGCCCTTCCATCTTGGCGGGGTCAGACTACGGGAGGGGAAGTTCACGGTGACAGGGTGGTCGAGGAGCCTCTTTTCGGCGACACTGATCCTCGCCATCGTGCTGGTTTTGGTAGGGTGCAGCGCGGGGACCGAGGAGACCTTTGAGGGCGGCGCCCCGGGCGAGACCACCGGCCCGGTGAGCGTGGTGGACGCTGAGATCACGGTCGCCTCGAACATCGCCTACCCCCCCTTCGAGTTCTCCCCGCAGGATGGGCCCGAGGGTTTCGACATAGACCTGATGAACGAGATAGCCGACCGGGCCGGCTTCGAGGTCGACTACGAGAACGTCCAGTTCGACGGGCTCATCCGCGGGCTGGACACGGACCTCTACGACGCGGCGATCTCGGCCATGACGATAACGACCGCCCGAGAGCAGCAGGTGGACTTCTCCGACCCCTACTTCAACGCTGATCAGTGTTTGCTCGTGGCGAGCCACTCGGACGTGGAGTCCGTGGACGACCTGGCGGAGGCTACCGTCGGCGTCCAGCTCGGCACCGCAGGGCAGATACAGGCCCAAGAGCTCATCAACGCGGAGACGGTGGGACAGGGCATGACCTTCAGGACCATCGAGGAAGCCTTCGCGGCGCTCCAGGACGGCCGGGTGGCCGGCGTGATCTACGACCTCTCCGCGGCCCAAAAGCATGTCGAAGCCAGCGAGGGGACACTCAAGATCGTCGAGACCGTCCCGACCGGCGAGCAGTACGGGATAGCCTTCCCCAAAGACAGCGACCTCGTCGGTCCGGTCAACGAGGCGCTCGCGGAGATCAAGGCCGACGGCACTTACGAGGTGATCTACGAGCGCTGGATCGGGCTTCCGCCCGAGGAGATACCTTAGCAGCGGTCAGCCTCCAGCTTTTTCAGGTACCCGTTGGCCGGGTCAACCGGTTCCGATGATTACAGTACGCGCAGAGACGAGTTTGGGGCTCTCTATCGCCTTTCCGTTGGCCGCCGGATCAAGGGCACTCGCTGAAGGCTGAGCGCTGAAGGCTGACCGCTCTACTGTAGTACGATCCCCACCATGACGGCCATCCTGAGGTCCGTGCTCTCGATCTCCGTGGCGACCGTCTTCTCACGGGCGACGGGGTACGCACGGTGGTCGGTGCAGGCCGCCGTCTTGGGCGGCGGTATCGTCGCCGACGCCTACACGGTCTCCCTCCTGTTACCGGGCCTGATCTACGAGCTCTTCATGGGCGGCATTCTCTACTCGATCTTTATCCCGGTGCTCGTGGACCGCATAACCAGAGAAGGCGAGGAGGACGCCAGGCGCCTCACCAACGCCCTGTTCACCCTAGTGCTACCGCTGATGGCCGTGCTAGCACTCGTCGGCATCGTGTTCGCTGAGCCGCTGGTGAGGCTGGCGACCGACTGGGACTCGGTTGGGACCCTCTCCCGGGGCGAGGCGCAACGGACCGTGGATCTCGCGGTGCTGTTTTTCCGGATCTTCGCGCTGCAGATGCTGTTCTACGGCTTGAGCACCATCGCGACGGGCGTCCTTCAGTCCCACCGGCGGTTTTTCCTGCCGACCTTCGCCCCCGTGCTCAACAACCTCCTGGTGATCGCCTCCTTCGTCGCCTACGCCCTGCTGCTCGACGCCGACCGGACCGCCGCCGTCTACGCACTAGCCGGAGGGGTCACCGCGGGGGTCGCTGTCATGGCGCTCGCCCTCGTCCCGACGATGTTGAGCCTCGGCTACAGGCCGCGCCCGCAACTGGGCCACCCGGCCCTGCTGCCGACCGCCCGGCTCGCGGGGCCGATGGTCGTCCTGGTGGCGGCCTCGGTAGCCTTTCAGATGTTCGGCGCTTACCTCGCCACCGGGTTCGAGGCCGCGGCTGAGCTCAACTACGCGTTCACGATCTTCTCGCTCCCCTACGGTGTCTTCGTCGTCGCCATCGCGACGGCGCTAATGCCAGAGCTCTCCGAGAAGCACTCTCGCGGGGACGCCGAAGGCTACCGCGACACCTTCTCCTTCGGTCTCAGGACGATGGCCTTCGTCGTGATCCCGTCGTCGGTCGGCATGATCGCGCTGGCCGAACCCATCGTCGGATTGCTCTACGAGCGCGGGAGGTTCGGCCCCCAGGACACCGAGGTGGTCTCCCAGCTCCTCGCCGTCTACTCGGTGGGGCTACTGGGCTACTCGGTGTACTTCTTCCTCGTGCGAGCCTTCTACTCCAGGCAGAACACGAAGACCCCGGCGCTCCTGAACGTCCTCATCCTCGCGCTCTACGCGGCCCTCGCCTACGGGCTCTCCCGCACGCCCCTACAGGTGGCCGGCGTGGTGCTCGCCCTCTCGCTGTCCTACGCCGTCCTCGCCCTCCTGAGCCTCCTGGCGACGAGGCGGGAGATACAACGAATAGACGGTCGGCGCCTGCTGACCTCGCTCCTCAAGATCTTGGTCGCCGGGGCAGCGATGTTCGCCGTGGCCCGGACGGGGACGGTGTTGCTCGGGGTGGGATCCAACACCCTGGAGAGGGCCCTCGTCCTCGCCGCCGCCGGAGGCGCCTCGCTCGCCGTCTACGTCGGGGTCGCCCTCGCGCTCGGGACGGAGGAGCTCAAATCCGTCGTCGCCCTGTTGCGGCGAAGACGGACCGCGTAGGAACGGGTCGGCCCGTCCACGGGGGCGGATGCCGCCCGCGCCCCGCCAGGACCCCGCTGCTACCACCCCGCCTGCCCACGCATCCAGAGCCTTGCTAAAAGCTGGTACCCGACGGCCGATAACTATCTAGCGCCCTGGGCCTCCCAGACGATCCGGGAGAGATCCTCGATCAGGACCTGACCCTCGTCGACGGTCGCCGAGCCGTGCTTGCTCAGGATCGCCACGACGTAGCGGCGATCCTGGTACTCGACGATCCCCACGTCGCCGTAGACCTTGTAGAGCCAGCCGGCCTTGTTCGCCGCATCCACGCTGGCGGGTAGCCCGGCGTCAAGCCACCAGTCAAGCTCGTTCATGTGCATGAGGTCGATCATGTATCCGCAGCTCTTCTCGCTCGCGGCCTCGCCGTCGGCTATCTTCTGCAGCATAGCCGCCATGTCCCGGGGGGTGGTCCTGTTGTCCAGCGCGGGGACGGCGCCCCTCTCGCTGCTGACCTTCTGGTAGAGCAGCGTATCCTCGGCCCCCAGGGCGCTGGCGACCTCGTTAACGTGGTCGGCCCCTCCCACGAGGCGTATGAGGGCGTTGGTGGCGACGTTGTCGGACTGGGTCATCATCAGGACCAAGAGGTCACCCACGGTCTGCTTGGTCCCGGCCTCCTCCCACTGCAACCATCCGGCCCCGGCCGCCCAGTCTCCCTCTTTGATCTCCACGTGCTGGGAGAATTCGAGCTCGCCCCGCTCCACCTTGCGGTACACGGCCACCATCACCGGCACCTTTATGATCGAGGCGGAGAAATACTGCTCGTCCGGCCTGACCCCGTAGCCGTAGCCGCCGTCGAGGTCCCGCACGTACACCCCGGCGACCCCGGGGTAGTCCTCTATCTTCTGGCGCACCTCCCCGAGTACCTTATCCACTCGCTCGCGATCCGGGTCCGGTACGCCGTCCATCACCGGCTCGGTCGAGGAGAACGCTGCCGGCCCCACACGCGGCAGGTTATCCAGCTTCATCTCTGTCCGACGGGGCTCGGGGACCTCGGCGGCAAAAACGTTCTTGGCGTAGAGGTAGTCGATTAGATCCTTCGGTACCCCGGCCAGCGGAACCGCGTCGTTGTTCGGGTAGTTGGGCTCGTCGGCGCGCATCGACTTCTCCGCCCTCCACGAGTCGCCGCTTCGCCGCACGAAGACGACGAAGTCCCTCGCTTCCCCCTCGGGCGCGACGCGCACGGAGGCCCAGGAATCGTCCATATTGCTCCGGTAGACGCCCCGGAGGTTCTCCTTGTCAACCCCGGGAAGCTCGGGGGCCAAGGCGACGTAGGCCGCGGCCTCCGGCGTGGGCTGCTCACGGTCCGGCGCCGGCTCCAAAGGGGCTGGCTTTTTGGCGGGGGTCTCTTCCACACTCGCTTTCACCTTTTCGCCGTCCTCGTGGGGCCCCTCGTGGGGAGTCGAAGCCTCCCCCCTCGCGGAGGACTGGGAGACGTTGGCGAGCGGGGCGCCGCCCCAGGTCCAGGCTACGGCGAACGAGACGCCGGCCACGAGCACCAGCGCCGCCAGCACGCCTAGCCACTGGCGGCGCTTGCGGCGCCTGGCGAACAGTTTCCGGCGCGAGGAAAAGCTCAACGAGTCCCCCGTCGCGTCTCCCGCGCGCGGCGAGGTTTGGGGGTTTCCCTGAAGGTCCCCTTTGAGGTCCCCGCGGTCATCGCGCTACTCTGGTACTTCGGCCCAGCCGGTGGTGTTACCGGGGTCCGACCAGCCGGCCACCCGCGGTGCGTTGGTGTCGTAGTGCGGCGAGTCGTCCGGGACGGGCGGGTTGTAGCTGTAGGTGTACTCGTGCAGGTAACCGTCCCGGATCACCTCGCCGTCCTGCGTCACCTTCTTGTAGGTGACCCACTTGATCCCCCGCGTGGTGTCCTCGAAAAGCTTCTCCGTGCGCATCTCGACCTCTTTGCCGGTGGGCTGGCCCAGGATTTGGGCGTTGAGAAAGCCCTTCTCGTCCACCCACTCGCGGATAAGGAGGTACCCGTCGGTGGTGTTCTTGAACTTCATGTCCTGTACGCCGTAGCCGTACTCGTCGCCGAACCACACCGTCGCGTCGAAACCCGGCTTTATGTAGGGCAGCACCGCGTAGTGCGGGTGACGCTCGACGATCTCCAGCCCGGCATAGTTGGCCGCCATGTACAGCGTCGAGGAGACTTGGCACAATCCTCCCCCGTTGGCGATGCCGACGCCGCCGTCGGAGAAGGTCTTCGCCTCCTTGTAGTCCAACTCCGCGGCGTGCTCGTTGAACGAGAACACCTCGCCCGGCGCCACGACGGTGTTGTTCATGGCCCCTGCCGCCAGCTTCATGTTGTGCTTGCGATTGGGGTTCGAGTCCCAGAGAAAGTCGGTCTGGTACTCTCCGATAACCTCCTCGGGCTTGTACTTCTGGACCTCGGCCGTCGTGACCTCGGGCGTGGGGGCGGCCTCCTCGGCGATGGCAACCCGCCCGCTCATGTTCTCGAGCGCCCGGTCGAGGTTCTCCAGGGTCTCGTTCTTGTCCAGCACGCGCCCGTTCCGGGCCTCTTTGACCTCCACCTTGCCGTCGCTGGCGACCGTAAAGCTGGCGTCCTGAGGCTCCTGGTTGAACTCGACGGCCACCCTATCCAGAGCTCTACGGGCGGCCTGCTCGTCGTAGCCGGCCTGGAGGCCAACCTGCACCCCTCCTAGATACGAGCGCGAGATCCCGGAGACGCGCTGGAAGATGTTGCCCTGGCGCCCGACGGAGTACGCCTCGTCCACGGCGGCGGCGGCGTTCGGCTTCACGCCGAGCTCCTCACCGCTTAGAGAGAACGCTCCGCTGCCGGTGCCGAAGGAGACCTTCTCGAAGGTGTCGGCGGCGGCGAGCTCCACGGCCTCGCGGGCCTCGTCGGAGGTCATCCCGCCCACGTCGACGGCGCCGATGCTGACGCCGCTCTGAATCTCATCCCCCCCGATCAGGGCATCCAGGGCGACGATGCCAGCAAGCAGAGTGCAAACGGCCAGCGCGACGAGCGCGGCCCCACGCCGCCGGGCGTAGCGCGACCTACCGTAGCGCGACTTACCGTTCTTCCGTCTTGCCACGGTCGCGTTCCTGCGGACGACGGGTGGTCCGCCCTGCTTGCTTATCTCTCTCAAGTATCAGCCCCTCCTGTGACACCGACTCGCGCCGCCGTTCCACGCAGGTTTCCTCCGGTCGCGGTGGTGCATAAGGGCTAATTATCAGGGCAAGTGATCGAACCTTCAACCTTTCCAAGGAAATTGGCTCGAACACCCTGCTTGGCTTTTGTGAAGCGCTCCTTTACACTCTGCCTTTTGGACTTGCACCGCACAAAACCCTACGAATTGGAAGGTCTCTTGCGCCACGGATCGAGTAAGAGAGCGGAGCGGCGGATGCCGCCTGGACCGGAGCTCCGGTCCGGGCGATGAAGGCATCGGTGAGGCCGCTGGAGGGCACGGAGCTCGAAGACAAAGTATCGCAGCTGCGCATCGTCGCGTACCCGGCCTTCCCCGAGGTGCGCGAGGTAGACTACTACACCGCCATCTACCGCTGGTACGAGACGCACCCGTTGGCAGACGAGATCCACCGCTGGGTCGCGGCGACCGAAGAGGGAGAAGTGGTCGGCCACCTGGCGGCGTTCCCGCAGTTCTACCGGATCGACGGCCAGAGGGTCGTGGCCCACACGCCGGGGGATTACATGGTGCTCCCCCAGCACGGATTTCAGGCCATCATGCTGATGCGCTCTTTTTTCCGCGCCACCGAGAACTGCGTGGTCTGTGACATGGTGCCTGCGGTGATCGGGGTTGAGACGCGGCTGGGGGCGAAGGTCGCGGGCGAGCTGCAGTACGCGGCCAAGCTGATGAACGTCTCGCGGCTCCCCATGCCGTACGTCCCCGTGCCGCTGAGGAGGCTCCTGAACCTACCGGATCACATCGCGCCGGCCCGCGGGTTCACCGACAGGCCCGGCGCGGAGACGGAACACTTAGAGGAGCGCGCCGCCCCCCCGGCACCGTGGCCACGTGCCCCGATACCTAGCCCGCTTAAGAGGCTGCTGAACCGAGGCCTCGCGGCTTTGGACGAGGCACTCGGAGGTCATTTCGGGGGCGTCCTCGAGGCGGAGGTGCTCGGCGGTTTCGACGACTCCTTTGACGACCTGTTCGAGCGGGTCGCCGCCGTGGTGCCATGCTTGCCGGAGAAGGATGCGGCGTTTTTGAGCTGGCGCTACGGGCGCGGCTCCCCCCAGGCGCCGGTGACCGTGCTCGGTGTGAGGTCGGGGAGCAGGCTGCTCGGCTACGCCGTGCTCAAGGACGTCTCCCAGGGCCAGGACGGCTACATCCTTGACCTCATGGCGCTCCCCGGGCGCCAGGACGTGGTGCGGGCGCTGCTGCGGGAGACGGTGCGCCAGTTTCGGCGCACCGGGGTCCAGATCATCCGGTACAAGTTCCTGCAATCACCGTCTTCGCCGAGGCAGGCCGACCTGCGAAGCTTGGGCTTCTTCTACCGTAAGGGGAGAAGTAGCAAGCTGCTGGTCAAGTTCGCCGACGGCGGTCTACACGAGGCGGCCAAGGACATCGTCAACTGGTCATACATCATCGGCGACGGCGAAGCGAGCTTCTGGCTCAGATAAGGAGGCAAGATGGTTTCTGGTAACGGTGACGCGAGGGCCGCGATACGCCGATGGCTGCAGAAGAACGTCACGGGCGGGCGCGATGTCGCCAACGACGAGCCCCTGATCGAAAACGGCGTCATGACGTCGCTGCAGACGGTCGAGCTGGTGACATTCCTCGAAGACGAGTTCAACATCATGGTCGAGGACGACGAGTTCGACGAGGAGAATTTCGGCTCTGTGGACGCCATCGCCACCTTGGTGGAGGGCAAGGCCGCCTGATGCCCCGCCCGGAATTCACCCTCAACGACCTTCTCCACAACTCCGTCGAACGCGACCCGCAGAAGGTCGCGGTCGTGGACGGCGACGCCGAGTACAGCTACGAGGACCTGGAGCGGGAGAGTAGGTCTCTGGCCGCCGCGCTCGTCGACGCGGGCGTGGCCAAGGGTGACCGGGTCGGCGTGCTCGTCGAGAAGTCTTGGGAGGCGATCGTCTCGATGCTCGCCGCCTCGCGCATAGGCGCCGCCTACGTCAACGTCAACCCGCTCTTCAAGGCCCCCCAGATCGAGTACCTCACGCAAGACTGCGACATCCGGGTCATGATCGGGGACACTGCCAAGCTGGAGGAGCTTCAGCCGAGAACCGTCGAGACCGCATTCTACAAGGGCGAGAAGCCTCAGGGAGCCGCCGCGAAGTCCTACGCAAGCGTGAAGGAGGCGCTCTGGGGCGACGGCCTCAAGGAGGACCGTAGGGTCTCTGAGGTGGACCTCGGGACCATCCTATACACGTCGGGTTCTACGGGGATGCCAAAAGGTGTCGCGACCAGCCAGCGCAACGTGGTGGTGGGGGCCCAGATCGTCTCCTCTTACCTGGAGAACGGACCACAGGACCGCCTCCTCTCGGCGCTGCCATTGAACTTCGACGCCGGGATGAGCCAGTTCACAACGTCGCTGCGAGCCGGGGCGACGCTCTACCTGCTCCGTTCCAGGCTGCCTGGAGATCTTCTGAAGGGCTTACGCCGACACGAGATCACGGGCGCTACGGGCGTGCCGCCGCTGTGGTCGCTCCTACTCCGGGGCGCGAAGTCCCTGCGCGAGAACCCGCTCACCCACCTGCGCTACCTCGCCAACACCGGCGGGCGCATCCCGCAGGCCAACCTGGACGAGCTCAGGCGACTGCTGGAGCCAGCGGGAACCAGGATCTACCTAATGTACGGCCTGACGGAGGCGTTCCGCTCGACGTACCTAGCGCCGGAGGAGATACACCGCTCCTCTCCCGAGCAGGGCAACTGTATCGGCAAGGCCATCCCAAACACGGAGATCATGGTCATCAATAAAGAGGGCAAGGAGGCCGCCCCCGGCGAGCCGGGAGAGCTGGTCCACCGCGGCCCGACCGTGGCGATGGGCTACTGGGGCAACGAGGAGGCGACGCAGAAGGCGTACCGCCCGAACCCACTCGCCCCGCCGGAGCTCCTGGATGTGGAGCGGGTCGTGTACTCTGGCGACACCGTCACGTGGGACGAGGAAGGGTTCCTGTACTTTCTCGGGCGCGAGGACGCCATGATCAAGAACCAGGGCTACCGCCTGAGCCCCGAGGAAGTCGAGAACCTCCTCATAGCCTCGGGCCTGGTGAACGAGGCGTGCGCCTTCGGGGTGGAGAACCCGGCAGTCGGCCAGGACGTCATCGCCGTGATCTCCTTGAGAGAAAACGCCGATGGTAACGCCGTGGACTCTATTCGGGAGTACGCCCTAAAGAACGGGCCACCCTACATGATTCCAAAAGAGATACTCGTCCGGGATGAGCTGCCCAAGACGGGTTCGGGCAAGATCGACCGCAAGGGGATAAGCAGTGCTTACACAGACGGATAAAGCCCTCGACCTCGCCGGACGCTTCGGCGGCGCTGCGGAGGAGGGGGGAGAGTTCGTCCCGGCGGGCGTCCCTATCTCGGCGATAGTCGCGGAGTTCGGTACGCCCTTCTACCTGTACGACGGCGGCATGATCTCCGACAGGGTCCGCCGCGTCAGGGAGGCCCTCGGGACGGAGGTCTCCTACTCCGTGAAGGCCAACCCGAGCCTCGGAGTGTGCCAGCTCATAGCCCGCGAGAGGGAGGCCGGCGCCGAGGTCGCCTCCTCTGGAGAATTAGCGGTCGCCAGGGCCGCGGGCTTCGAGCCCAGCGGCATCGTGTTCGCCGGGCCGGGCAAGACGGACGAGGAGCACGAACGGGCGATAGACGAGGGCATCTTCGCGGTCAACGTCGAGTCTTTGGGCGAGATCGACCGCCTCGCAGACACCGCGGCGCGCAAGGGCGCGACGATAGGCGTGGGCCTGAGGATCAACCCGGAGGCTCAGCTCATGGGTAGCGGGATGCGCATGGGCGGAACGGTCGGGCAGTTCGGCATAGACCAGGCCTACCTCGAGCAGGCCGTGCAAAAGACCCTTGCTCGCCCTGAACTCGCCTTGCGCGGCGTACACGTCTACACCGCGACGCAGGTCTTCGAGGTCGATCCCCTGCTGGAGCACTGCCGCAACATTTTTGAGATAGCGCTTCAAGCAGCGGACCTTTCCGGGAGACCTCTGGAGATGATCGACTTCGGCGGCGGGTTCGGGGTACCCTACTTCGAGAAGACCTCAGAGTTCGAGCTCGACCGCTTCGGAGAAGGATTGAGGGAGATCCTTTCCTCTTACCGCCTCGACCCGCGCCTGGAGGGCTGCCGCTTCCTCTTCGAGCTGGGGCGCTACCTCGTCGCAGACGCCGGCCTCTACGTCACCAGGGTGGTGGACGTCAAGGATATGCGCGGCAAGACCTTCGCCGTCACGGACGGCGGCATGAACCACCATCTCACCGCGACCGGGAACATGGGCCAGGTCTTCCGCAAAGCCTACCCGCTCCTGAACCTGAGCCGCATGGGCGGGGCGGTGCCGCATGAGGGCGTGGCGGTGGCCGGCCCTTGCTGCACGCCGCTCGACTCGTTCGGCAACGACATCCACCTCGCGGAGCCCAAGGTCGGGGACCTCATCGGCGTGTTCTACAGCGGGGCCTACGGCTACTCGGCCAGCAACCTCGGCTTCCTTAGCCACCCCGCCCCGGCTGAGGTGCTGCTCCTGGACGGCGAGGCCCGCCTCCTGCGCGCGGGCGGCAAGCCCGAGGACGTGCTAAACGGCCAAAAGGCCCTGCCCTAGCCAAAGGTTCGCAAGCTAAAGACGGTCAACCAGAGAGGCCCCGCCGGAATCCGGCGGGGCCTCTCGGCTCTCTAACGATTAACGCGGCGGGCGTTTGATTCTCTTAGAACTCCGGCCCGAGGTAGGTTCCGTCGACCTCCGCTATCGGTACCCTGGGAGTGGGGATCTTCTTCCCCTCGTCGTCCCATAGGGCGTCGTACTCGGTGTTCCACTGGTCTTTGTAGACGACCTCACCGTTCTTCGTCCTAGTGTAATAAGTGACCCACTCGGAGGCGTCTTGGGTCATCCAGACCTCTTCGGACGACATCTCCACCTCGACGTTGTCCGGGACGCCGTAAACGTTGGCGTAGATGTAGCCGTCATCCGATACGTACTCTTGGAGGAGCACGTAGCCGTCCGTGGTGTTCTTGAACTTCATATCCACGTCGTCCACGGTGGTAGTCGTATCACCGTACCACACCGTCGCGTCCATACCAGGTCTTATGTAGGGTAACTGCGAGTCGTGCGAGGTACGGTCTACTACCGGAAGACCGGCGAAGAGGACCGCGTTGTACAGGGTGGAGGTGACCTGGCAGAGGCCGCCGCCCTCAGCCGTGGTCTCCGCGCCTTCCACGATGACGTGGGCCTGGTGGTAATCGAGGTCCGTGACGTGGTCGAGCATCGAGAAAGTCTCGCCCGGCGCTACGAACGTACCGCTCACGGCCTCCGAGGCGATTTCAAGGTTCTCCACACGCGTCAGGCCCTGATCGGTGGTCGCCGTATAGTTGGTCTTGTAGGTTCCTTGCAGCTCGGTCGGCTTCTGCGCCTCGAGCTCGCCAGCTGTGTACTGCGGCTTGTCGATAGCGACAGGCACGTTGTACTCGCGCTTGCCCTCGAAAAGTCCGTTCTCTATGGAGGTGAGTAGTTTCTCGCCCTCGACGGCCTGTCCCTCTCGGCTCGGGTTGACTATTACTGCGCCGTTGTCATCGAAGTCGTAGCTGGCCTCCACGGGCTTGACCGTCAGGTCGTTGTAGACGTTCGCGAGGACGCCGTCGAGACGGTCGCGGTTGAGGCTGACGTCGATCTTGCCCTGCTGCTTAGTGATGTCCAGCGCAGGCCCTAGGTCAGCTGGCGAGAGCGTCCAGCTCTTCCCCTGGGCGCTCAAGACGAGCTGCTCGGAGACGGCCGCCCGGGCCTTCTTCGCCGCCGTCTCGGCCTCCTCCGTATTGACCCTGGGCTCGAGCACCTCGCCGACGAGGCGGGCCTTGCCGTTCATGCCGTCGATTGCGCGGTCCACGCTCGCCATGGTGGCGGCGGGGTCCAGCTCGTAGCCGTCGCGGGACTCGGTCACCTCGACCTCGGGTCCGTAGACCTTTACGTCGGCCTCGCGCGGCGCGTGGTCTACCTGCGTGGCGATCTCCCTGACCTGGGCCCGCGCCTGGGCTGGCCGGTAGTCGATGTCGGGGGGTATCGTCACCCCGCCGAAGGCGGAGCGCAGCCGCTCCCAGAGGCGTTCGAGGGCGTTCCCCTCGCGCCCGACGGCGTAGGCTTTCTCGACGGTTTCGTCCACGTTGAAGTCGACGCCCATCTGCGCGGCCGTGCGGGTGAACCGCTCAGGGCCGCTGAACTCGATCTCCTTGAGCGGACCCATAGCGCGGTCCCTTACGATGTCCTGGGCCGCGACGGGTGTCTGGCCGCCTAAAGCGACGCTGCCGACCTCCACGCCGCGGTGAATCTTGCCCGAGTTTACCCAGTAGTCAGCTGCCACCAGGACCGCGACGACGGCGCAGACGATGATCACCGCTCCCGCTATGCCGCGGCTCTGGGAACGGGGCTTTGCGATAGTCGAGCGTAGGTTCGTGGAGTAGTCCGGGGTTAGCCCCCCGCGATCGTAACCCCTGCGCCTCTTCCATTTTCCGCGATTTTTGAGACTCAACTATCTGCCCTCCACGCGCGATCTTCCGCACGCCTCGAACAACCCGACGTATCACGCTCTGGGAGAGGTCCCCCCTCTCTCTTGTGCTTACGATACCACGCCCCGGCCGGGACAGGCGTCGCCCGGAAAGCCTAACACGGCTCGGGGGGGTATGCCACTTTTTTGTGGTGTTCGCAGGGCCGAGCCGATACCAGGGAAGGTACGACGTTTCGCGCCTCACACAACATCTGGCCCGACGAATCCTAGGAGCCGCGTCAAGAGGGTTGCGCCTAGGGAGCCGCGTCCGGGTGGGTCGGCTCGCCGGGCTCTTTCGGCAGTTCTCTGTCCAGGGTTACCGCCGGGGTTCCCAGGGCGACGCCCTGGTTCTGCATGAGACGCCGCTCGGAGTCGTAGGCCTGGACCATCATCGCGAGCTCTAGAATGTCGCGCTCGACGGGGATCGTGCCGGCTTCCTCCTGCTTCGCCAGCTCGGCACCCTCGAGGCCGAGGTCCTTCTCCAGCTCCGAGATCCTGCGCCGCATCTTGAGTCGACCACCCGGCGTCAGGCGCAGGTAGGTGCGGTCGTCAGGGCCTTGCGTGGGGTAGACCCAGGCGCTGCGCAGCCAGTACTGCAGTATCTCACTCCTGAGCTCCTCTTTGTTCCTAAGCTCCATGACGCTCCACACCCTTCTCCGTCTCTCCCACGTAAACAACAGGCTCCGCACCCGAAACTCCACCACCGGCTCCTCGTATGGGAAGGGTACCATGAGCCCCGTGCCGGAAGATCAAATGCTCGCGCCCTGGAAGGGGCTCCAGGGGACCCTCGCCGGCTTCTTCTCAGCCCACGCGCGGGGACTCCTCGCCTCAGACTTTGCCCTCCTTGATCCGGGGGGTCGGGAAGTTGGGTGGCTACGGGTGCACGGGCCCAAGGGAGCGGAGCTCGAAGCCGGAAATCTTACGGCCAGGATCAAGCGTACCGCGCCCCGGCGCTACGCGATGGTGGCCGGCGGCGCACAGGTCCTCTCGGCAGAGACGGCGGGTTCCCCCGACGCCATGCAGATAAGGCGCGCGGAGCACATGTACGAGGCCAGCCTAGGCCTCCTGCGCAACACCGCCGAGGCCCACTTGTCTACCGGAGATAGAGTGTCGCGCATCACCGGGGGCTTCACCAACCGGCGCTACGAGGTCGCCTTCGACACCGACGACGCGAGCTCGCTGCCGGTCGCGATCTTTCTCCTGTATCGCCTCGTCGCGCTCCGACGGGGGGCTTACCGGACCGGCGCGGAAGGTGGCTGAGCGTGCGGTCTCGCGGGGTGGCAGGTCTCCCTGGAGTGGTCCGGTTAGCGGAGCCTTGGAGGCAGCGGGAGGTTCTTGGGCGTGGCGTAGACGGTCACGGTAGATCCTTCTGGGGCCGGGGTGCCCACGGTGGGGTCTGTGGCCCAGGTCACTCCGCGGGGGGCGAAACCCTCCTGGTAGCCGTAGACGAACCTGACGTCGAATCCGCTGGCCGCGAGGGTATCCGCCGCGTAGTAGTCGTAGTAGGCCGTAACGTCCGGTACCGGGACGAGCTCCCTCTGGGCTTGGGTCTGGGCTACCCGGGCCGACTCCCCCTCTGTCACGGCGGCCACGTTCTGCCGGTTGGACTCCGCTGCGGTCCCCGCAGAGATTCCAGCGGCGGCCTCGGCTGGAGCCGGCTCCCCGGCAGCGTTCTGCGGCTCGGGCTCCCCCGGCCCCTGCGCCGACTGCCGGGCGTTCTCAGAGGTCTGTGGGGGTTCTTCGGGGGGGTTCGCTTCGACGGCGTTCATCTGGCTCATGGCGTTGCCCACGTCGCGCTCCAGGGGAAGGTCAACGAACCCGGAGGCGAGGGCGCCGCCACCGCCTAGCATGAGCAAGAGACCGACCACCGAGGCGAGAACGAGCCCGCCGCGGCCCTTGCGAGAGGCGGACTTGGACGCCTCAGTGGTCGCGGCGGCATTGGGGAGGGCTTCGATCTCTATGTCATCGAGCATCGCCGTCGCCGAAGGGTAGCGATCGCAGGGGTCCTTCGCGAGGGCCCTCAGGATCACCGCTTCCATGCGCGGCGTGATCCTCTTGTTCAGCTTGCGCGGCGGCGTGGGGGCGTTGTTTATGTGCTGGCGGGCGAGGCTCTTGATATCTCCGGAGAAGGGCGGTCTGCCCGTCAGGCAGTGGTAGAGGAGGACACCGACGGAGTAGATATCGCTCCTGGGTGTGGCGTCTTTGCCGGTGAGCTGCTCGGGGGACATGTAGCGAGCGCTGCCCACGATCTCACCCGGCTCGCCTCTATTGGCGTCGTCCTCCTCGACGATGCGGGCTATGCCGAAGTCCGCGACCTTGACGGTCCCGTCCGGCATCAGGAGGATGTTCGACGGTTTGATGTCCCTGTGGATGATGCCCCGCCTGTGGGCGTAGGAGAGCGCCCGCAAAAGCTGCGTCGCCATCCTCCTTACGAACTGCTCGTTCAAGTGCCCCCTGTGGTTTTCGGCGAGAAGGTCCCCGACGTCCCTGCCGGCCACGCACTCCACCACGATAATAGGCAACACGCCGTCCTGGGCGATGTCGTAGACTTTTACGATGTTCTCGTGGTCGAGGGAGGCCATCGCCCGCGCCTCCTGCCTGAAGCGCCTCCGGAAGGAGGGCATCTCGGCGTAGCGATAGTGCAGGGTCTTAAGGGCGACGGTGCGACCGAGGATAGCGTCTTCCGCCTTGTAGACGACCGCCATGCCGCCGGACCCGAGCGTGCTCTGTACCCTGTAACGTCCCGCTAAGACCGTTTCTACCGAGATTTCCAGCGTCGAACCACCCCTAACTGTACACACTCTGTAATGCAACAATTATAAACGCCCGGCAGCACTCCAGACACCTTACCGGGGGGCGGCCCTCACGTTACCCAACATATTGGAGCGTGTCAAACGCGGACATCACATTTAGTGCTCCGCCCGTCGACGAAAAGGTTCGAAAAGGCGTATCGAAGCGTTTTAGTTGACGTCCCTGATCCAGGCGGCAACCCAACCTTTGTCGGACCTGACGTAGTCGCCCCTCCACGAGACGCCCTTGAGCCGGTCGAAGAGCCGGGCTGCTTCGGCCGGGTCTTCGAGCCCGATCTCGGCGCCTAGGGCCTCGATCTCGCTCCTCGGGACGTGGACCGGGATATCCTCGAACTTGTCCTTAAGAACCTCTCGCATCCGGATCTGCTGCTGCCTGTCGGGGGTCCGGTGCCTTCCCTCTCTGATCGCCGACCTCCTCTCCGGGTAATAAGCAATAGTCTGCCTCCCCCCTGGAAACGAAACTGTCGTACAAAACACTACGGACTACTCGGCACCTCTAGCACGGCCTCGACGGAGCGCTCTCCTTGATAGGAGGAGACGGCCACGTTCGAGTCCTCGTACACGACGACGATGGGCGCGGCCGTCCTTCCTGTGTTCTTGCGCCTTAGGCGCGGCTGATGCGACAGCCCCAGTAGGGGAGAATGATCACGTACTAGGAAGAATCCACGCCTGGGCGCAACTCGTCCGTAGCCCTGTCGTAGGCCTGGTTAAGTCTTAGGCTCACTGATATCCAGTAGACCGGAGGGACGATGTAGAGGTTTATCGTTGGCGATGAGGACCTCTTCGGGGGCGGGGTGGCTGGCGCGGTTGATCTCTCGCGCCGTTTGCGCCGTGCCCTGCAAATGAAAGACCAGGACGACCCGCCTTCCTTCCTCTGCCCTCACACTCACCCGCCACGCGTAGCCCGCCACCAGAGGCTGGAGTGCGGCGCCCTTTGACCGGTTTCGAGCCTCTGCCCAACGGCTAGAGCTTCTTCTTGCGCCTCAGGCCGCCCTTGAGCAGCGAGTAGCCGACCGGCACGACGAGCAACGTCAGGAAAGTCGAGGTCGCGAGCCCCCCCACCACCGTTATCGCGAGGCTCGAGGAGATGAGCCCGTTGCCGCCGCCTGAGAGCCCCAGGGCCAGCGGTAGCAGAGCGAACACGGTGGCGAAGGCCGTCATCAGGATCGGCCTCAGGCGAGCCTGCCCCGCCGCCAAGACGGCCTCGTCGGGCGTCTCGTAGCGGTCGCGGGCCTTGATGGCGAAGTCCACGAGCAGGATCGCGTTGGAGACCACGATCCCGATGAGGAGGAGAATGCCGAGCAAGGACGGTACGGAGAGGACCGTGTTCGTCAGGTAGAGCGCGCCGAAGGCCCCAACCGTAGTGAGGGGCACAGCGAGCAAGATGACCAGCGGGATCAGGAGCGACCCGAAGAACACAACTAGGATCAGGAAGATTAGCACCAGCGCCACGATTATGGAGAGGAAGAGATCCCTGAAACTCTCGTCTATGTCCTCGGTCTCGCCGCCGACCTGTGCCGTAACGCCCCCCGGCAGGTCGAGCTCGGCGACGGCGTTTCGCGCCTCGGTCGAGACGGTCTGGGTGTCGGTCGAGGTGATCTCACCTGTCACCGTGACGGTCCGCTCGCCATCCGTGCGGCTGATGGCCGCCGGCGATTCCACCCTCTCGACCTCGGCCACGTCCCCGACGGTGGTCCCGCTCCCGACCGGCAGCGCCCTGACCTCCTCTAGCGAGTCGACGGATCCTTCGGGCACGCCGACGACGACCGGCGCGTCCCTGAGCGTCGTCAGGGTGCTCTCGCCGAGCAGGGAGGCGAGCGAGCCCGAGACCACGCTCGGCGAGAGTCCGGCCTTCGCCGCCTTCTCGGGGTCGACGTTCACCGTGATCTCGGGGTTGCCGCCGGAGAGGTCGCTCTCCACGTTGTTCACGCTATCGAGCTTCTCGAACTCCACGGAGACCTCTTCTGCGGCCATGGCGAGCTCCTCTTTGGAGCCGCCGGTCAGGATGGCTTCGAGGCCGCCCTGGGGCGGGCCGTTGGAGATGATCTCCACGCTGAAGTTCTCCCCGTAGAGCTCGTCGCCTCGCTCGTCGACCCGGTCGAGCGCGCGCCCTACGTCCGCGCCCTCCTCCACGTTTATGAAAGCCTGCGCCCTGTTACCGGGGCGCACGGGGGACTCCGGGTCGAAGGTATCCTCCCCGCCGATGGAGACCTGGTAGTTCTTTATTCCCTCGTCTCTGACCAGAAAGCTCTCGAACGGGCGCAGCCTCTCGCTCGTCTGTTCAAGGCCAGTGCCCGCAGCCAGCTCCACGTCGGCGACCAGGAGCCGCTCCTCGCTCGGCGGGAAGAAGCTGACCGGCAGGAGCTGCACCAGCCCGATGCCCCCGGCAAACGCCGCGAGCGCCAGGATCAGCACCGTCAGCCGGTGGCGCAGGCCCCAACGCAGCATCGGCGTGTAGAGACGGACTAGAAGCTCGTCGGCCTCGCCGCCGGTCGACCGGCCCGCCGCCCGAACCGCGGGCAACACGCCCCCCACGAGAAGCAAAGCCCCGATCACCCCTACACCTATAAGGAAAATCGGAGAGCCGAGGCCTATACCGGAGACAAACCTGTTCACGGCCCCGACGAAGCCCGCCGGGAGGCCGGGCAACTCGTCCAGCACGCCCATCCTGGAGGCGACCGCGAGCGCAAGCGCCGACGCGAGCACGAACAACAGGATGCCGGCCAGGAAGCGGGCGAGCCCTCCCCTGCTCCCGTTCCCCACCCCGACCCGCCGGTCCCCGTACTCCGGGGTCTCCCGCAAGTCCGCGTCAACGTCCGCGGAGGTCTCGGGAGTACGGTCCCCGATCCGACGCTTGAGGAAGATGCTGACGAGCACGGGAATGATGGTTACGGCCACGATCAG
>DASQVA010000173.1:0-8152 GCA_035641035.1 Rubrobacter sp.
GTCGCACAGGTGCTCGACCCTTTGGCCCCCTCCAGGGATGACACGTCTGATCTGCGTTGTCGCCGGTCTTACGCCGCACACATCACACATTTTTCGAGCCATTTGTTACCTCCCATAATCGCTTTGTTACCTATTCAGCAGATTTGCTGGGGGTCGGTTACCTATGTTTTCAGCTTCAAGCATGTTTTCAGTTTCAAGCCATGGGCCGCCGATGAGTAGGAGACCGAGCGCTGCTCCGGCTCCTACGATCATCGCGAGGGGGTAGTTTAGCTGCGTGGTTGATCTCGGCCGTTATTATTAGCTCAAGTTCCTATGCGCCCTCGATCTCGATGCGCTCGGGGTCCTCGACCACTGCGGCGCCCCGGACCCTCACCTCGAGTACGCCGTCCTGGAACCGGGCGTGAATCCTGCTCTCGTCGGCACCCTCCGGTAGCGCCATGTGTCTCCGGAACGACCCGTAGCGGCGCTCCCGCACGTAGTAACCGGACCCTTCCTTCTGCTCCTCGGCCTCGCGCACGCCGCTGATGGTGAGTACCCCGTTGTGACACGTGATGTCGACGTCCTCCTGCTTCACGCCGGGGAGCTCAGCCCGCACTACAATGTCTCCATCTTCCTGGAGCACGTCAAGTGCCGGTGCCCATCTGGTCGGCCCCCCTTGCTGTCGCCCGGTCGTAAGGTCCGGAGAGCCGAACACCTCGTCCAACGCCCGATTCATCTCGCTCTGCACATCATAGAAACCGCGGAACGGAGCCAAGGTCATCTCACACACCTCCTTCTCCTCGCGGCCCTAGCTGGGCCAATATCTCCCTGCATCTATATTATACCCAACTACAACAGTTTACAAACAGTTATTATACAATTTTGGTCTGTTATCTACATTTTATCAACAGGTTTGGCCACCGCAAAGCATGATGGCAACCGATAAGGATTAGCGTACTCCACTAGCAACCGTTCTTGCCCTGGAGTCATACCCCCGGTACTGTCTGAGGGCGAATACCGACATTTTCCCTCGTCGCCCGTGTCCTGGGCGCGACATGAGAAGGGCCGACCACAAGGCCTTGCAGTCCCGCATAAAGTACAAAAGCCGGATAATATCGTGAGGTCCTAGCGTACGGATTCCCCTAGAAGCTCCACTCCTGGATGAGCTGGTCGCGAAAGATGTCCGGGTCCTCGGGGGCGGCGTCCACTCTCTCGAGATGGTCTATGACCTCTACCACCGTCTGGTCGGTCGCGGCCATGCGTTCGGCGAGGGTTCTTCCTATCTCGTAGACGAGCTTGCAGGCGGCTGGGGAGTCAGCGTCGAGCATTTCGAGGAGCCGGTCCCTCTCGATGCCGTGCGCCTCCACCTTCGTCGCGGCCTCAACGCTTGCGGCGGCCCGGGGTTCGGTGAGGAGGCCCATCTCGCCCACGACGCTCGGCGCTTCGACGGTGGCCAGGCGCTGACGGCGGCCCGGCAAGACCCTCTTGCACACTTCGACGGTGCCGGCTGTGATCACGTAAAGCCTCTCCTCGGGACCGCCCTCGTCGAAGATCATCTCCCCAGCCTCGAAGCTCGCCGGCTCCAGCAATTCCTCCAACTCGGTCTGCTCCTCGGCGTCGAGGTGCTTGAAGATCGGCACGTCCCCAAGATCCGGCCTCTCTGGCATCTCCCTCTCCTTTACACGGACCAGTCGGTTATGAGCCTGTCGCGGAAGGCCTCGACGTCGGTCTCCCCCCGACTCTCAAGCTCCCGAATCGCCTCGATAACCTCCTCGTCCAACCGCGTGAGCCGGCGGGCTAGGGTGCGGGCGATACGATACGAGAGCTTAAAGGCCGCCGGTCTTCCCTCGGCGACCATGCGCCGGAATGCGTCGCGCGGGACCTTTATGGCCTCGACCCCGCCGACGGCGCGCACCGTCGCCGACGCCCCGCTCTCGCCCAACAAGCCCCGCTCCCCCACGACCGTCGGCCCGTCCGTCGCATCTATCTCGGCGAGGAGCCTGCTGCGGCCGCCAGGGAGGCTCTTCCTAACCTCGACCCTGCCCGAGGTGAGAACGAACAGACCGCCCGGCTCGGATCCCTCCTCGATGACGTCCTTCCCCACCCCGAACGAGACGAGCTGGGAGACCTGCGCGAACTCTTCCCGCTCTCCCTCGGTCAAAAACTCGAAGAACTTGACTCCTTGTAGACTTTCCTCCATCCCAGCACCTCAGCCCGGTCTGCCCGAACACCGTTACTTACGCCCTTTCTGGCACCAAGGATTATAGGCTCACATGGGCGCCCGCGAAACCCGGCGATCCCCGGACACGAAGAAGCGGGCGCGACAGTTCACCGCGCCCGCCCGTTCTTGCGTCTCGCCGATGGTTCGGCGAAGGGCCTTGCTAGAGGACCTGCACGTCTACCACGTCGATACCGGTGTAGGTCAGCCCGATCTCCTCGGCCGCGGCCGCGGAGAGATCCAACTCCCTACCCGCCACGTACGGTCCCCTGTCCGTGACCTCGACGACCACGGAGTAGCCCCCATAAGAGACCAGCAACTCCGTACCAAACGGGTAGTAAGGCGAAGCCGCCGTGTACTCGTAATACGGGTCGAAGATGTCCCCGCTCGCCGTCACGTTGCCCTCGAGCCCCGGCCCGTACCAGCTCGCCACCATCGGCTCGGCCGAAGCATCTTCCTGAAAGACAGCCAGCGATAGGGCGAACACACCAGCCATCAAGAGCATCTTGAGATAAGACTTCAAGAAGTCCCCCTCCAGATCGCTTACACAACAAGCCCGAGAGGGTACTAGGTCACAACTCAGTTACAAGGTGACACAAGTCAGCGTATATCGTATTTGGCGTCTATTTGTGAACTAGTTACATAGTGACTTGTGGGGTGAGTGAGAAAGGTACGCACCATATATTGTGACGATGTGCGGCGTGAAAACGCCGCCAACGGTGGGTGCGGGTCGGGGGCCGCTCACCCCTCGCCCCGCAGTCGCCGGTAGCGTTCGATACGGGCCTCGAACTCGGGGAGTTTGCGGACGGCAGAGCGTTGGGCCCCCCGGGGCATCTTTCCGCTGGCGGCGAGCCGCAGATAAGCTTCGCAGACCCGAAGGGCCCCTTCGGGGTCGCGGCGGCGCTCGTAGAGGGAGGCGAGCCTCTCGTAGGGGTGGCTGCCGACGAACTCCTCGGCAACGCTGGTCTCGTAGAGCTCGATGGCCCTCTCAGGGTCGCCGTCGTGCACGGCTCTCTCGGCCGCTTCGTTGCGCGCCATGCCGGCCTCGAAATCGCGCAGTGGGTCTCTGTCAGTCCCGATCCTCTCCCGCTCCTCCGGATCGATCCCGTAAAGCGGCGAGGAGCCCTCTTGCGTGGACGGTTCTCCTCCGCCAAAGATGCTTCGCAGACGTCTCAGTACCACGCTCTTCCCTCCCAATGCTCCCTCCCGAGTATAACCGCGCGGCGGGGTTGGGCGCTGCGGGTATGCTTTAATCTCTCCCCGCCGGGATTCGACGAGAGGGGAGCGAGTTGGCCTACGAGTTCGCCAGGTACCTGAAGATCAGGGGCGCCTGGGGGGCGAGCTGGTCTCCGGACGGCCTGAGGGTCTCTTTTCTGACGGAGATCACCGGCGTCCCGCAGGTGTGGGAGATCTCAAGCGAAGCGGGCGGCTGGCCGGAGCAGCTGACCTTCCATGAGGAGCGCGTCTCGAAGGCCGAGTACTCGCCGACAGAGAACAAAATCCTCTTCGGCATGGACGCCGGTGGCAACGAGCGCTTGCAGCTCTTCCTGCTAGCAGACGGCGGGGTCACGGACCTCACCCGCGCGCCCGAGGCCATCCACTACTCTGGCGGGTTCTCGCCGGATGGGAGCCGCGTCGTCTATACGGCGACCCGCCGCAACGGTACGGACTTCGACGTGTTTGTGCAAAAGGTAGGGGCGGATGGCGGCGAACCCGAGGCGGTTTGGGAGCCCGGCGGCTACCACACCGTCGCCGGCTGGGGCTGGGATGGCTCGTCCCTGATCGTCTCTCGCCACCACTCCAACGTGAACAACGACCTTTACCAACTGAACCTCAGGAGCAGCGAGGCGAGGCCGCTGACGCCGCACGAGGGTGACGCTCGATTCTCCGCCGCGAACGTGACGCCCGACGGAGAGAGCATCTACCTCGCCACAGACCTGGACGGAGATTTCGTAAGGCTCGCGCGCCTGGACCTCTCGACCCTGAATCTCACCTACCTCACCCCCGACGACCGCGACGTGGAGAGCGTCGAACTCTCTAGAGACGGGCGCTACCTGGTGGCATCCCGCAACGTCGAAGGATACTCGGACGTGCTGCTCTTCAACGGCCGCGGCAGACGCATGCCCGACCCTGTGTTCCCCGAAGGCATCGTTGGCGGCTTTGCGTTCTCGCCTGACTCGAAGAGGCTCGCCTTCACACTCACCGCTCCGAAGCGCAACCCCGACTTGTGGGTTATGGATCTGCCGGACGGCCAATCCAGGCGTCTCACCCGCTCCTCGACGGCGGGGATACCCTTGCGACGTTTCCGCCGCCCCGGGCTAGTGCGATACCCGACCTTCGACGGACGCGAGGTTCCCGCCCTCTTCTACGAGCTCGAGAACGGTCCCGACGATACCCCTGTCGTCGTGAACGTCCACGGCGGGCCGGAGAGCCAGTCGCGGCCCGCGTTCGCCCCGGTGACGCAGTACCTGTTGCACCGGGGCTACGCCGTCTTCTTCCCGAACGTCCGGGGCTCGACCGGCTACGGGAAGACGTACACCCACCTCGATGACGTGCGGCTGCGGATGGACTCCGTGAAGGACTTGGCGCACGCGGCGTACTGGCTGCGCGAGCGCGGCCACGATCGTGTCGCGGTCATGGGCGGCTCTTATGGCGGGTTCATGGTGCTCGCCGCGCTCACCGAGTACCCGGAACTCTGGAGCGCCGGGGTGAACATCGTCGGGATCGCCAACCTCGTCACGTTCCTGGAATATACCGGCTCCTACCGCCGGCGCTTACGCGAGCCCGAGTACGGGTCGCTTGAAGAGGATCGCGAGTTTTTGGAGTCCATCAGCCCCATCCACAAGGCAGATAAAATCGCGGCCCCCCTCATGGTTATCCACGGCAAGAACGACCCGCGGGTGCCGGTCGGGGAGGCGGAGCAGATAGTGGAAAGCGTGCGGGGCAACGGTGGCGCGGTCGAGTACCTGCTATACGAGGATGAGGGTCACGGCCTCGCCAAGCTGAAGAACCGCCTCGACGCCTACCCGAAGATAGCCGCCTTTCTGGATCGCCACCTGGCCGCGGGGGGTCGGGCGCACCCGTAGCGCCCTCCGGGCCCGGCGGGGCGTCCTGCCGCGTCTTCGAGGGCCGCCCTACGACGCCCGGTCCCGCCCGACCGGGTCGACGTCAGGTTGCGGCCGACCGGGGCGGGGACGACGAGCGTCCCCGCCCGGAGAGTCGGGGTTTCCTACTCTTAACAGAGAGTTGTCGACTAGTTAACCTACAGCTTTCACCCTGTCTCCATATTTCTCGCAGTCACAGAAGGTACGGGAAAAGCCCGTCAAGAGAAGGGTTCTTGAGCATAAAGAGTACTTCTTCATCGACGGCACCCTGATCGAAATGCTTGCGGTGCCGCAGAAGTTTAGGGTCGCCACGGAGGGGCAGACCATCCGTAACCAGACCTTCGAGAGCCTCTCCCTGAGCCCGAACAACCGCAGCCTGTCCACGGCAGTCGGGGGACCGCTCCGGACGGAAAGACGGCGGAGGGCGAGAACCATATCCGTATCCTGCGCTACGAGGAATTGCGGGCCGGACGCCTCCGAGCCGGCCGAGGAGTACGGCGGCAGTGGAGGGTTCATAGGCATCATCGGGTGAGCGGCTCGCGCACAAGCTTCGCGGGGACACCCCGACGGGCCGGGTCGCGGGCGGGCGCGGCTTGTATGAAGGAAGTGTACCCAAGCGGCGAGGCCCAAGGCCTCGCACAGTCCGGCGGTCCGAAAGACTGTAAGCTGGAGCGCTGAGTGGCTGACGGCTAGAAGACCGGAGGTTTTCGTGGAATCGAACAAGTTCCTGCTCGCCGAGAAGGCTCTACCCGAGAGCTGGTACAACCTCGTACCTGATCTGCCCTTCGAGCTGGAGCCGCCGCTGAACCCGGCTACCCGCGAGCCGGTGGGGCCCGAGGCGTTCGCGCCCATCTTTCCGCAGGAGATCATCCGCCAGGAGGTCACGAACGACCCCTACGTCCCTATCCCCGAAGAAGTGCGGGAGATCTACTCCCTGTGGCGTCCGACCCCCCTCTTCCGCGCCCGGCGGCTCGAGAGGTTCCTCGACACCCCGGCTCACATATACTACAAGTACGAGGGTGGCTCTCCTTCAGGCTCTCACAAACCGAACACCGCCGTCCCGCAAGCGTACTACAACCGCGAGGAGGGCGTCCGGCGCCTGACCACCGAGACCGGAGCCGGGCAGTGGGGATCCTCCCTGGCCTTCGCCTGCGGCGTGATGGGCCTCGAGTGCACCGTCTACATGGTCCGCGTCTCCTACAATCAGAAGCCCTACCGGCGCATCATGATGGAGACCTACGGCGCGGAGGTCCACGAGAGCCCGACCGACCTCACCCAGGCCGGCCGCAACATCCTGCAGGAGAACCCCGACTCGCCTGGCTCTTTGGGCATCGCGATCTCTGAGGCAGTCGAGGACGCGGTGGGGCACGACGACGCGAAGTATTCACTGGGGAGCGTTCTCAACCACGTGCTGTTGCACCAGACTGTGATTGGACAGGAGGCCCTGCAGCAGATGGACCTCGCCGGCGAGTACCCGGACGTGATCGTCGGCTGCGTCGGGGGCGGCTCGAACTTCGGCGGCATAGCATTCCCGTTTGTTCGCGAGAACCTCAAGAACAGTCGCAACACGCGCATCGTGGCCGTCGAGCCCGCCTCGTGCCCGACGCTCACCAAAGGCCGTTACGTCTACGACTTCGGTGACACGGCGGCGACGACCCCGATGATGAAGATGTACACGCTGGGCCATTCGTTCGTGCCGAGCGGCATTCACGCCGGGGGCTTGCGCTACCACGGCGACTCTCCGATAGTCTCGGCGCTCGTGCATGAGGGGCTAGTGGAGGCGCGGGCCTACGCACAGAACCCGACCTTCGAGGCCGGGGTCACGTTCGCCAGGACGGAGGGCATCGTGCCGGCGCCTGAGGTGACGCATGCGATCAAGGCGACAATAGACCTGGCCCTCGAAGCGAAGGAGGCCGGCGAAGAGCAGACAATCCTCTTCAACCTCTGCGGCCACGGCCACTTCGACTTCTCCGCCTATGAGCAGTACCTCGCCGGAGAGCTGGTAAATCTGGAACACTCAGACGAGGAGATAGAGGCGGCCATCGCCGGCATTCCGGGCTAGCAGCTGCTGGCCACACAGGACGGTCCCCGAGGACCATCCCGCTCTCTTTCTACCGCCACAGCCGAGGATTGAAGAGAGGTCTACCGTCGCGAGACCCGGCGTCGCGGACCTGCCGCTATCCCTGGCGCGATACGGCTACTCACCTCCGCGAGGAGCGGCCAGGAGCCGTGCGGCGGTGGACATATAGTTTTCGGCCGTTTGACCCAAGGGACGCGCCGGGTACCTAAGCTAGTCCCGGGCCGACCTTTCCTGTCCGATCCACTTAGGACGAGACCTTACGAAGAGGAACATTTCTTGAATTTCCTGAGGTACTCTCTGGCGACGAGCGTCCCGGTGTGAGCCGGTTCCGGAGGCTCCGACACAAATGAGGCGAAGGGCCAAGAACTCTTCAAGGCCGCCGGCGCCGAGCCGGGCCTGTTCACCCAGAGCGTCGCCTCCGGCGACCCCAAACCGAATGGGTTCGTGCTCTGGACGCGCTCAGTGGTGAGGTCCTCCAAGAAGGCACCCAGGGTGAGCACTTCGTACTGCTCCAAGAGAGTGTCCTTGTCGCGCTACATATATTCTGTGCGCTCCTTAGGATCGATGAGTCCGGTCAGTTCACGCTCGGCTGTCTTGCGGGCGACAAGGTTGAGAGAGCGTCCAAACGTTCTCGTTTCTAGTATGGGACCGCAGGTGGACCGCGAGGACCTGGAGACAGGATATCAGACGGGTTACCGTCTCCTGAACCAGGCGGACCGGTTGGGGCGGCTTTCGGGACACTCTACGGCGACGGTGACGTAGACCACTACG
>DASQVA010000174.1:0-6139 GCA_035641035.1 Rubrobacter sp.
GTGGGTGCGCTGTTGGTTGGCATTGTTACCCTGTGCGTCGCTGCACTCACCCTGCGCAGCGCGCGAAGTGCCGTGCACCTGGCCGAAGCGCGCAACGAGTATCTACGCGAGGAGCAAACCCGTCTGGCCCAACTCCACGAACAGCTTAAGACGCTGAAAGAGGAACTGGCGCGGGAACGCCAAGAACGCTGGAGCCTGCAGGAAGAGCTGAACCAGGAACATGGGAAACGTTTGGAGGCCCAGCGAAGGGCCGAGCAGGCGGAGCAGGAAGCGCTAATGGGAGCTACGCGGCAGTTGCGCGAGTGGATGGACCACTACCTCAAGGAGCTAGAGGAAGACACCCAGCCCGGCCTCATGCGTAGGGTAAAGTAACCTTGTCCCGCCGCCGTACGTAGCAGCCTATCCGCAAAGTATTATTGTGTTCCTGCGTAGCTCGGTGAATAGTGGCAAGCTGCCCCTAGCTCTGTAGGCGCACGCTCATTGAGCGCTCAAGACCAAGAAGGACACCGGTTATCACCCATCCCCCGATGACCTTGCCCGGCATCAGAGAGTTCACCGACGGGCGGGAGGACTGTAGTGGTGCGCCGAGGCGTCAAATCGGTACACGCGTACAGATCCGGGTCCCCTTGTCCGGTGCGGACTCCACCTTTAGCATCCCGCCGAGACGCGATGCCCGCTCGCGCATCGAGCGCAGCCCCAGATGTCCGGGAAACGCGCCCTTTGCGTCGAAGCCGATACCATCGTCGGAGATTTCGAGAGTCATCTGCTCAAAATCGGATTGCATCTTTAGAAGTACGTTGCTGGCTCGGGCGTGTTTTACGATGTTATGGAGCGCTTCTTGAGCGATGCGGTAGAGCGCCTCCTTCGTCTCCAAGGGAGCGTCCGGTTCGTCACAGAGATCGACTTCAACCTCGATCTTGTGCCGAGCCTCGAGCGTTGCGGCCTGCTTCTCGAGCGCTGCGACCACTCCCTCGCTCTCTAGCGACTCGGGGCGCAGCTCGAAGATCAGTGCCCGCATCTCGGTTATACCTGCCTCGGCCAGCGAGAGAACGTAGTCGAGCGGCTCGGCGACTTCGCCCGGGTCGTCGTCGAGCCACTCACGAGCGGACTTGGCGCCTAAAGCTATGCCGTAGAGCGCTTGGGAGACGGAGTCGTGCAGCTCGCGGGCGAGCCGCTGGCGCTCTTCGAGCACCGCCTTGCCCCGAGTTTCGGCGAACAGGTGGGCGTTCTCGACCGCCACGGCGGCCTGGTCGGCGACGGCCTTGAGGAAGACCTTCTCGTCGTCGCCGGGCTCCTGTTGGAGAAGGTAGCAGAAAAAGATCGCCCCTAAAGCCCGGCCTCGGGAGACAAGCGGCAGGTTGTAGGTGATGTCCCACGGGGCCTGACGGAGTAAGTGGTGGACGGGTGCGTAGAGCGGATCGGCGAGAAGGATCCGGCGGGTGTCGCGCACGAGCCGGGGTTGGCGCGTGCGGAAGGCCTCTAGGCTGGGTGAGCGTGCCCCGGCCCGGTAGGCGGTCTGCAGACCGGCCGTATACCCCTCAGGCAGACCATAGGAGCCGAACAGGTGGGGCGCGTCGGCCTTCTCGTCGACCAGAACTACCCCGCAGGCGACAGCCGTGGCGGCGTTCACCGCGCTTTGTGCCAGGGCGTCCAGGGTGTCCTCCGTGGGCCATTCGAAAGTCAGGTTGGCGGCCATGCGGGAGAGGGCTGTCACGCGCTCCTCGAGCAACTCCTGTGCCCGCGCCCGCTCGGTGACGTCGCGGGCTACCCAGACGACCTTGTCTTCCAGCATCGGGGAGATGGCACAATCGAACCACATCTGCCGGTTGCCTATCTGTAGACTGTACTCAAAATTGACCGTTCGCCGCGTGTGGAGTGCGCGCCGGATGTGACCGAGGAACTCGTCGGCCTGTTCCAGCGAGAAGATCTCGTGGACCGTCTTGCCGAGCATCTCGGCGGGCGGTTTGTAAAGGAGCGAAGGCTCGGTCGGCGCTACCTTGAGGTAGCGCCCTTCTGCGTCGAGAATGAGTATAACGTCGGTCATCGCCTCGAAGAGCGCCCTCAGCTCGACCTCGGAGGCCCGCATTTCCTCTTCTATTCGCTTCCGCTCGCGCCGCTCCTCGGCCTCCTTCAAACCCCGCTCCACCGTCGCGCACAAACGGGCGAGGTTGTCCTTCATGACGTAGTCGTAAGCCCCAGCCTTCATAGCCGCGACCGCCAGCTCCTCGCCGATCGTGCCGGACACGACAACGAACGGCGCCTCCGACCCCGCCTGCCCGCGTATTGCCAGAGCCTCCGACGAGCCGAAGCGCGGCAACCGATGGTCGGAGACGATCACGTCCCAATCGGAGACCGCGAGCGCCTTTTTCATAGCTTCCGGGGTCTCCACCCGCTCCCAGTCTGGCTCGTAGCCACCGCGCTCGAGCTCGCGCACGATGAGCCGGGTGTCGTCCTCGGAGTCCTCGACGATCAGCACGCGTAGCGGCGTGCGTGGCTTCTGCCGTCTCTTCGGAGGGGCTACCAGGACTCTTCGCCCAGCTCGTCTACGGTTACCAGGCCGGTGCGGACGGCGTGAAGGGCGGCCTGGGTGCGGCTCTTGACGCCAAGCTTTTTCAAGATGCTGGAGACATGGGACTTGACCGTCCTCTCCTCGACAAAGAGGGAGCGTGCTATCTCCTTATTGGCCTCGCCACGCGCCACGCGCTTAAGGATTGCCGTTTCGCGTTCAGTGAGCGCCTCCGGACTCTCGGGGATGCGCACCTCACGCATCAGGCGGGCCGCCGCCTCGGGGGCGAGCTGCACCTGACCGGCGGCGGCGCCCTTTATCGCCAGGCACAGCGCCTCGGCCTTCGTGTCCTTCAAAAGGTAGCCGATGGCCCCCGCCCTGATTGCTCCGCTCACCGCGGCATCCTCCAGGACGCTGGTGAGCGCAACGACCTCCACCTCGGGGAGTTCGGCCCGTATGGCCTCGGTGGCGGCTATGCCGTCCATCCTAGGCATCAAGAGGTCCATAAGGACCACGTCGGGCCTGAGGCTCCGGGCCAGCTCCACGGCTTCCTCGCCGCTTGCAGCCTCTCCGACGACCTCGATCTCCGGGTCCCGCCTCAGGTACAAGCGCAACCCCTGGCGCACCACGTCGTGGTCATCGGTTATTAGCAACCTCACCTTCATCGTCTCTGGGTTCCTTCTCCCGTGCCTTCGGCTCGCCCTTGTACGTTGGTACTAGATTATCCCTCCCCCGAGAGTACGTCAAAACAATCGTTCTTTCGCCCGATGCCCCGCCTCCCTACGGCTGTCAGAGTCGTGGTGTAGAGCAAGCTCATCTACCGATTCCAGGGGCTTCTAGGACAAGGAGACGCCAACAGCACCATCGCCGTGGACATCTACTCGCACCTTCAGTCGCGAGTAGCCTAGAGAACCTGGCGAATACGCAGCTCTTCTTCTATACTTCGGCCCTTCTTATGCTCTTGGCGCATCGGATCTCTGCTTAGCATGCCTTGAACGGTACCGATGGGGAGAGGAGTGCAACCTGCAAACGGTGGATTCTGACGTAGCGGGGACAGAGAATGCGACACTGGTATGAAGGGCAAGCGACGCGAGATGGAGCGATGATGAGGGAAGCTGAGGAGGACCTAGGTCAGGAAAGGACATCGATGGGTAAGGTCGCTTTCGCGAGCTTCGTCGGTACGGCCATCGAGTTCTACGACTTCTACATCTACGGAACGGCCGCCGCACTGGTTCTAGGTAGCATCTTCTTCCCCGAGTTCTCCCCCGCAGCGGGCACGCTGGCCGCTTTCGCAACCTTCGCGGTGGCATTCGTCGCCAGGCCCCTGGGCGGGGCCGTTTTCGGCCATTTCGGCGACCGGATAGGTCGCAAGTCGATGCTCATCCTCTCGCTATTAGTGATGGGGGTAGCCACGGTGTTGATAGGCTTGTTGCCAGGATACGCCGCCATAGGGGTCGCCGCGCCGATCCTGCTGGTAGTCTTGCGATTTTTGCAGGGCTTCGGCCTCGGCGGCGAGTGGGGTGGCGCCGTCCTGATAGCGACCGAGCACGCGCCGGAGGACAAGCGGGGTCTCTACTCTAGCTTCCCCCAGATGGGCCCTGCGGCCGGCTTCCTGCTGGCCAACGGATTCTTCCTTGCGTTGGCCGCTACCCTTTCGGACGAGCAGTTCGCCGCCTGGGGCTGGCGCGTGCCGTTCGTGGCGAGCCTCGTGCTGGTACTGGTAGGACTCTACGTCAGGATGACCATCGCCGAAACCCCAGTCTTCAGCAGGGCTATGGAGATCCAGACGAGGGCAAAGGTCCCCTTTTGGGACATGTTGCGCACCTATCCGTTGGTGTTGCTCTTGAGCTCAGGCGGGATGGTCCTAGCGTACGTGCTCTTTTACATTATAACCACCTTCGCACTCGCCTACGGCACCACGAACCTGGGGCTTCCCAATACGACCTTGCTCTACTGTACTCTGATCGCCGTCGCGCTCATGGGAGTCGCGGTGCCGATCTTCGCCTGGCTCTCGGACAAGGTGGGCCGAAGGAGGCTTTGCCTGGCAGGCGCGGCACTCGCGGCGCTCTGGGCCTTCCCTCTGTTCTGGCTGCTGAACACCGGGAACCCGGTCCTGATCGCGCTCTCCTTCTCGGTGGGCATGGTCATCTTCGCGATGCTCTACGGCCCCATGGGCGCGTTCCTCCCCGAACTCTATGGCACCAGGCTACGCTATTCTGGGGCCGCCGTGAGCTACAATCTGGGTGGGGTCCTAGGCGGCGCTTTGGCCCCTATAATCGCTTCCCAACTCCTGGCTGCCACAAGCGCCTCCTGGTCGATCTCTCTTTACGTGCTGGCGATGGCGGCCCTTAGCTTCGTGAGCGTACTCTTGCTCTCGGAGACCCATCTCTCCAACCTCTCCGAGCCCCGCACCGAGGAGCGCCGCCTAATCGCACGAGAGCGGGGACCCGCAGCGGAGTGAAGGCGGTCCCGGTAGGCTCTCACATACAAGCGGTGCTTCAGCCTACATAAAATAACGAGTCTACCTTTAGATCCTATCCAAAGCCGCCGGCATGCGAGAGCTCAGAGGCACAGAGCACGATGACCGGCTGGCCGTCGCCCAACCGTTCGAAGGCGATCGCGGTGCCGTCTTTCGAATGAACTTCCTCCACGAATCCTCCTTTACAGCCTTCCGATATCCCGGGCTACTTCGGACAGGTCGTCGTCGAATTGATGCCCGCGGCCGTCGAACTCCTTGACGGTCGACCACGGGAGCTTCTCCGCGTACAGCGCGAGGTGCGCGAACGGCACCGTTTCGTCATCGCGGCTGTGATACAAGAACACCGTTAGCCCACGGAGGAGCTTCGATGCGAAGCCTTCTTGCAGCGCGTACTCGCCGACCTCCCAGTCCTCGACGCCCCAGTAGGGTGCCGCGATGAGAAATAGCCCCGCAACGGGCTTCGCTGCCTCTTCTTCGGAGAGGTACTTCAAAAGGATCGAACCGCCCAAAGAGTGTCCAACGAGGATCACCTCGCCGCTCAGCGCGGCGAGTTCCTGTGAGATCCGGTCTCTCCACGCGGCATACTCAGGGCGATCTTCATCCGGCATCTGCGGACACCTCACCTCGTACGCGGCCCCCAGCGCATCCTGCAGGGATGCCGCCAGCTTCCTGTCTTCCTCGTACGCTCCCTCCCCGCCGCCGTGGATGAACAGGACCCGCTTTTTCATAGCTCTCGTTGCTCTCGTTTCGCCGACGCCCCCAATTCCGAACACGGTCGGGGTCTCTTGTGGGTCGGTCCCGGGACGGCCCACGGAGTAACCCAGCGCCCACGTGGACGGGAATCCCATGATCTGGTCGACGCCGCTGAACGCCACGGCGGAGACTTCGCGCAGCCGTTCGGGCGAGATTAGCCGGACGCCGTCCACCTCCTCCAGCAGCGCGGCGTACATGCGCGCCACGGCACGTGCGGTCATCTTGCCGCCAGCGGTTTCGACAGTCGAGGACTCACTTGGACGCATGCAGTGCCTCCCCCGCCGTGTACAGGGCGGCGCCGAGAAGAATGAGGTCCTTAACCAGGAACCCGAAGGCCGGGCTCATGGGATCAAGCACGCCTGGGGTGCTGAAGAGAAAGCTCAAGGTGACCAAGAACATGC
>DASQVA010000175.1:0-9657 GCA_035641035.1 Rubrobacter sp.
GCCCCCACCACAGGGGTCGAGATGGTTATGATCGGGAAGGATATGTCGGGCAGGAGCTCCTGATTGAGGCGCGCCGTCGCGTACGCCCCGCTCCCGATGAGCAGAACGGTAGCCAGGATGACGACCGACTTGTTCTTGAGACACCAACGGACGAGGCTCTCCATCAGTTCTCCTCCCCCGTCGTGGCCCCGAACGTCGCGGCCAACAGCTTGAGACCCTTGACGAGCGCCAGGGCCTCTTCATCGGTCAACCCGCGCATCGCCCTCTCCAGCGGACCGCGGCGGCTCTCCATGATGCGCTGCGCGACCTCATGCATCCCGGGCACGTAATCCACGAGGACCACCCGCCTGTCGGCCATGTCATTGTGCCGCTCGACCATCCCGTGCTCGGCCAACCTGTCCACCAACTGAGTCGCCGCCGGCGGCGAGACCTCCAATTCCTGGGCGAGCTGGCCCACCGAGCGCGGCCCACGCGTCAGCGCGAGCAGAACCTGGATGTGCCCCGGCGAAACCTGGACGTCCATCGGTATCCCGTGGTGCGAGATCTCCCCCAGCTCAACCAGACTCGGCCGCTCCACGAACCTCATCAAAGTCGGTAGCAACATCAATATCTCGTTCACCAACCGTCCCCGGTGCATGTGAATTCTCCTACACGTTTAAGTTACTTATATAAACTGCTTAAATGCTATACGGATCGACGTGTTTGTCAACAAAAATCAACCCACGCTTTTCCGGTACGATCCGGGGCGTTGAGAGTTTCGGAGGTGGACGGATGCGGCTGAGAGCGGCGCTGGCGGTCGGCGGGGTTATCGGGGGGCTCGCGATCTACAACCGGTGGTTGATAGGGAGGGGCGGGGACCTCACGCACCGGCTTGGCGGCGAGACCCGCTACTACCGGTGGAGGGGCGGGGACCTCGCGTACGACGTCGCCGGGGAGGGTGAGGCGCTGCTGTTGGTGCACGGCGTCTACGCCGGAGCGTCCTCGCTGGAGTTCCGTAACAACTTCGAGGGGTTGTCCAGGAGCTTCCGAGTGTACAGCCTGGATCTTCTCGGATGCGGTATGTCGGAGCGGCCGCGGCGGCGCTACGGGCCGGAGGACGTCACCTCGCAGATAGAGGACTTCACACGGGAGGAGATCGGGGGTTCGGCCCACCTCGTCGCCAGCTCGCTCTCCGCCGCGCTCATCGTGCCAGCCGCCGTGCGCAGCCCGCGTCTCTTCAAAAAGCTAGTCCTCATCTGCCCGACCGGCTACGGCACACTCGACCATCCCTCCGGGCGGCTGGGCGACGCTATTTACGCCCTCCTCCTCGCACCGGTCATCGGAGACACGCTCTACCACGCCCTCGTCTCCCGACCGGGCATCCGCTACTATCTGAAAAACATCGCCTACCACGACGAGGGCCGGGTGACGGAAGAGCTGGTTGAGGACTATTATCGTACGAGCCACAGGCCGGGGGCGAGGTACTTGCCGGCGGCTTTCGTCTCCGGCAAACTCAACTTCGGGGTCGCCGATCTGTGGTCGCGGGTGCCGCACCGGATCCTAGTCTGCTGGGGTCGAGAAGCGAGAACCACCCCGGCCTCCGAGGCGCAACACTTTGTGGGGCGCAACCCCCGTGTGGAGCCGCGCATTTTCGTGGACGCCGCCCTCCTGCCGCACGACGAGCGCGCGCAGACCTTCAACGAAGAGGTGAAGGCTTTTCTGCTGAAGAAGCCGGGAAGCCGCAGCTAGGACAGGACCACCTCGGCTTCCCGCCCGACACTCTCATTGTTCGCCCTTGCCGACGGAACGGCGCCCTTGCCGCCTTCGCGGAAGATCATGCACGTCGTGGTGGCGTGGCCGTAGAGCTTGCCCGACGCGACCGTGAGGCGCGCCTCGGCGGTGGCGATGCGTCCCCCGATGTGGATCGTGTTGCCTTCGCACAGCAGCCGTCCGGGTGCGTTCCATCATGCTCTTTCCCGCGTCAGGGAGCGCAGGTGATCCTTCAGATGCCGTACAGCTCTCTGCATGTGCGACGGGTCGTCGTGGAGCCGGCTCAACATCACGGCCCCCTCGAGCGTCGCCACGACCACAGTCGCGACGGCCTTGGGGTCTGCCCAAGGCGACAGCTCGCCACTCTTCACACCCTCCTTGACCTCGCGGTCGAGGAGCCGCAGCCAGCCGATTGTCGCCTTGGCCGCCCTCTCGTTGAGCGCGGGGTGTACGCCCTCCGACTCTACAGCCGTGTTGAGGACGGGACAACCGCCGGGGACCGGTGGGTCCCCGGCGCCGGCGCCGAGCACGTCCACGATGGCGAAGAGACGCTCGAGCGTGCCCCCTGCGGTTTCCAGGGCCTGGCGGAAACGCTCGTGCATGATGCCGGTGGCGTAGTCGAAGGCTTCGAGCGCCAGTTGCTCCTTGCTGCCGAAATGGTTGTAGATGCCACCCTTCTCGAGGCCCGTCACGAGTACAAGGTCGCTCATCGAGGCGCCGGCGTACCCCTTGGTGTTGAAGACCGGCGCGGAGCACTCGACGATCCTGCGTCGCGTCCTCTCGCCCTTCTTCATGATTCGGCGTCAACTATCGCTACGGTGCAGCGCGAGACGCACACCGTCTTGTTGTCCTCGTCCGTGATGCGTACCGTCCACACCTGACTACCGCGCCCGAGGTGCGCAGGCACCCCCACGGCCGTGAGCGTCCCGCTCCGCTTGGGCCTAACGTGGCTCGCGTTGATCTCCGACCCGAAAGCCGCCTTCCCCGGGGGACAGTTCATGAAGCCCCCCACGCTCGCGACGGTCTCTGCTAGGACCACGCTTACCCCGCCGTGCAGATACCCGAACGGCTGGTGATGCCTCTCGTCCACCGGCATCGTCGCCACCACGCGCTCCGGCGTGAGCTCTACCAGCTCTACACCCAAATTCTTGGTGACCCCCTCTCCACTCTTGAGAACGGCCTCCATGTCCACACCCTCACCCCCGTTCTACCAGACCACAGAGCGCATACTAGCGGATCTATCCCTTAAAGACCAACCGGTCGGTTTTAGTTAGGTGAAGCATAGGCCGAAGAATCCGAGAGCTCCGGCCTACCCGCTCCTTGAAGGACGTAACTTTCCTCAGGAGGAGTGTCGCCGGGCTCGGGGCGGAGCCTGAGAGCTACTTCGTGGCAGCCGCGCCGCGGGTCATTCGCCTCGCCCGAAAGGAAAGGAGGAGGCGTTCCGCGGCGAACGAGAGGCCCAGCCAAGCCCAGCCGAGGCCAAACAGGATCCACAGCACCGCGCCGAAGGAACCCAGGTCCCGTGCGAAAGAGATCAGGCCGCAGAGCGACCCGACGACGAACGGCAGCAGGCCCCAGGTAGGGAGCACCCCGTCACGCGGGGCGGCGACGGCGAAGAGGATGGAGCCCGCCGCCAGGACGAGCAGCCCGAGCCTGAGGGCGCGATACGCGGGCGCGGTCATGATGTAGGCCTCGTCTATGCCGAGCCAGTACAGGCCCACGTCGCCCACCACGATCAGAACCAGCCCGAGCAGAGCGACGCAGAACCCCATCTTCTCGAGGAGCCCAGAACGTCCAGCCTGCCGAAACTGGAGGCCCACCAGCCCGACCAGGATGAGGAGCGGGGCCGAGGGAAACAATTTCCAGAACACGTTCGGCGTGTGGAACAGAGAATCCGAGAGGGAGACGCCTACGGGGGAGAGCGCCCACAGCACGCCGCCAGGCACGACTAAGAGCCCGCTCCACCTGAGGATAAACGTCAGCAGCCTACGCACAACCCTCTTCCCTCCGGGACGCCACGACGGTCGGGATCAATAGCTGGGCAGCGGACCGCCCGCGTCCTTCAGCACGTAACCCTCGAACATGCGCTTCACCAAGCTGGGGTTGTTCCCTGCAATATTCTTGTTCATCTTCGGGTCGCTCTTTAGGTCGAAGAGCCTCGCCTCCGACCCGTCGTAGCGGGCGAACGTGGCGTACCTCTCGTCCCGGGTCCAGACGTGATCGTGGTAGCCTGCGGTCATATGGGGCCGCTGCTCGGGCTCCCCGCCGTCGAACAGCACCGAGAGGTCCGTGCCCCCCATCGATCCAGGCGGTTCGATGCCTAGGGCCCCGAGGATCGTCGGGGCGATGTCGTGGGTCGAGGCGAAGTAGTCGCTGGTCTTCCCGGCACCTTTGCCTCCGGGATGGCGCATCATGAAGACGATGTCCATGAGCTCCGGGTAGAGGGCCGAGGGGACCTTGCCGGCGAAACCGTGCTCTCCAAAGGCGTGCCCGTGGTCGGAGACGAAGAGGAACATGGTGTTCTCCATGAGCCCGAGGCCGCTCGCCTTCTCGAGGAAGTTGCCGAGCCAGTGGTCCATCAGCGTCACCTCCCCGGAGTAGAGCGCCTCCATCCGGTCGCGTTGCGCCTCGGTCAGCCAGCCGGAGGGACCGCTGCTCGAGGTGACCGGCTCGGGGCCGTCGTAGCCGTCGCTGTAGAGGTTGGTGTACTTCTCTGGCGGGTCCCACGGCTCGTGCGGGTCGTAGTTGTCTACCACCAGGAAGAACGGCTGGCTTTCTTTAGCCGCCTCCAGGAACTCCATCCCCTTGCCGAACACCTGCGCCGAGAACCAGTCCTCCTCGCGCTGCCGACCCATGGTGTTAGCGTAATACTGGAGCATGATCTCCTCGGCATGCGCGCCCGAGGGACCCCCAATCAAGGCCTGCTCTATCTTCCGCTTGGAGGCCGGCGTCTGCGGCCGGAAGAAGTCCCTCTCCTGCCCACGGACGAAGTGGAAGGCGTGGAAGCCGCGGTGCATGTCGTAGAAGGGCCTGAACTGGTGCAGGGTGTCGGTAACGAACAGGTTATAAAAACCCTCGTCCAGCAGGACCTCCGCAAGCGTGGTCTGCTCCCGCGGTATGGGCTGCCAACCCCACAGGTTCACGTCGTCTTCGTACCACCTCTGCCAGTTCCGAAAAGGGAAGGTTCTTATCCCCGTGTGTACACCCCGGCGCGCCGGAATGGAGGGCATCGATTCGGGGTAAGGTTGGGTGAAGAGCAAGCTGTCCTTGGCAAGGGCGTCGAGGGTCGGGGTCTTTATCCAGTCGTTGCCGTAGGCCCCAACGTGGTCCCTTCTCAAGCTGTCTATCAAAACCAGTACGACGTTCATCCTAGATCCCCCACTCGGAAGGTACTCCTCGGGCATTTGCGTTAAATTGCCGGTGATGGCGCCGCAACCTGCTGCGCCGAGTATGGTCGCCCCCGCCGCTCCGGCGCCTGCGACCTTGAGGAAATTCCGGCGCGTAAGGGTACGCTTGGTCAAACCTTGCCTCCTGATATCCACCGGCCCCCGGGGAGCCGCTCCTGGTAACCTCGACGGGCCGGCGCACCTGAAAGGACGTCCCGGCACTTCGCCCCGCGTATTCTACGATCCCTCCCGAGCAAAAGTGCGCCTTCGGGTCCGTCTTCGCGGGCCTTGCCGCCGAGGATTGTAGCGAATAGCGTCTCTGCCCGCAGGTTATTTTTCGGAGATCCCGTCCCCCACACGCCTCGTCGCCACCCGAACTCGCACCGGACCCGCAGTTGGACTATGGTAGGCGCGGCGTTGCACGCTTACCAAAGGATGGAAATGTACTTCGGAGTAGAACCGCCGGGGTCCGGTCGCATTGTGGAGGGGTCTTCTTGAACTGGCTCATTACCGGCGGCTGCGGGTTTATAGGGACAGCCCTGATCCGGTCGTTGGTGGAGGAGGGCGGGCACGGCGTCCGGGTCGTGGACAACCTGGTTGTAGGGGCGCGCGAGGACCTGGCCGCGGCCAGCGATTTCGTCGAGGCGTCGCCCGATGATCCGAAACCTATACCGTCGAGCGGGCCGGTGGAGCTGGTCGTGGGCGACATAAGGGACGAGAACCTCGCCCTGCGGGCGGCGGCTGGGGCGGACGTGATCGTTCACTTCGCGGCCAACACGGGGGTGGTGCCGTCGGTCGAGGATCCCCGGGGCGATTGCATGAGCAACGTTGTCGGCACCCTCAACTACCTGGAGGCCGCCCGGCACGCGGGCGTCGGCCGGTTCATCTTCGCCTCTAGCGGGGGCACCATCGTGGGTGACGCCGAGCCGCCCATCCACGAGGAAATGCCCCCCCACCCGGTGGCGCCCTACGGGGCGAGCAAGCTCGCCGGTGAGGGGTATTGTTCTGCCTACTTCCGCACCTTCGGCGTCGAGACCGTGGCCCTGCGCTTCGGCAACGTCTATGGTCCCCTCTCCGGTCACAAGAACAGCGTGGTCGCCCGCTTCATCAAGAGGGCCACGAGCGGGGAGGTATTAGAGATCTACGGCGACGGCACCCAGACCCGCGACTTTATCTTCGTGGACGACCTGATCCGGGCGGTGCGGCTCGCTTCCACCATCGAGGGGGTCGGCGGCGAGGTCTTCCAGATCGCCACCAGCGCCGAGACGACCGTACAGGAGCTAACGGACAGGCTCCTGCCCGCCCTCGCCGCCGCCGGCATCGAGGGCATCGAGGTCCAAAACGCCGCAGCGCGTCGCGGGGAGGTCCGCCGTAACTTTGCCGACACCTCCAAGGCGGAGCAGAGGCTCAGCTGGAAGGCCGAGGTAGGCCTCGACGAGGGCCTGCGGCGCACCGTGGAGTGGTTTATGGGGCCGACGCGGTCTGGCTCGTAGCCGGGGCGGGCCTCCTCCGGGCCGCCAAGTAGAGTACAGTCTGCGCCACCGCCGCGACAAAGGTGCCGACGGCGAGCGAGTATGAGACCCTCTCAACCACGCCAGCGGGCAGTACCAACAGGCAGGCGGTGGAGGCGAGCAACCCTACAAACCATCCCAGCGCCGCCAGGCGCTCGCGCTCAAGGGCGAAGAGCGCTTGGTTTAGGGTCTCCGAAAGGATGTAGAAGGCCGCCATCGCAGCGAGCGCTACGAGGATCTTCCGGTCCGCGCCGAAGTCGGCGAACAGTCTCATCCCCCACTCCCCGAGAAACCAGGTGGCTCCTACCATGAGGGCGCCGACCAGCGCCACGGCACCGGTCGACCTCGCCACGAAGCGGTCGAAGGAGACGAGGCCCTCGGTAGAGAGCACGCGGCTCGCGCGCGGCAGGAGCGCGGCGATTGCGGGGCTCAAGACGTACTGCGGAATGCGCGTGAGGATGAGGGCGGCGCTGAAGACGCTCACCTGCGCGCGGGTGCCGTCGAGGAGGCTGGTTAGGAGCGGCCCACCGTTCATCAGGGCTTGGGCGAAGGCCATGCACATCAGGACCGGCCCGGCAAACCGGAGAGCCCTTCCGGTGGAGAAGGGCTCTCCCTCCCGTTGCGGCGGCGGGACGGTAGCCGGGCGCACGGCCAGCACGCCGACGATCGGGGCTATCACGATGGCGAGAGCGGGACCGAACACGCCCCACCCCAGGGCGAGGAGAGCGGCGGCGGCCAGGGTCCTGCTCGCCGACTCCGCCAGGATCTGTGCCCCCATGCGCAACGGCTGGCGGTGCCCGTTGAAGAGGCCGCGTCGGAAGTACTCCGGAGCGTAAAGGACTACGGCGACGATGAAAGCGACCGTGATCCAGGCGTCCCCGACGAAAACGTTCTCGGTGAGCAGCGGGCTCGCGAGCAGCGCAGCCACCAGGAACGTCGCTAACAGCCCTACCTGCCAACGCTTGACCGAAGACACCACGGGGGCCCAGTCCTGACCAAGCGCCTCCCTCTCTGAGACGTAGCGCCCGAGGGTCTGGGTGCCCCCGATCCAGAGCACCTGCGCAGTCAGGAAGGTGGCGGACCACAACAGGGCGAGCGGCGCGTAGCCTTCCTTCCCGAGGACCTGAATGGATAGGCTTTGGAAAACGTAGGTGAGCACCCCGGAGATGGCGAAGGAGCCCGCTATATAAGCGGTCCCCGCGCCCGCGCCCTGCCGCGATTTGAGGAAGTTGGCCATTAGCGATCAGCTTTTTCGGCTTCTTATCCTACTACGGCGCGTCCCGGCCCCGCGCACGCAACCTAGAAGCGGAAAGCGGGTGGCTACGCCGGGCGGTTGTGGTCCTAGCGTCCCCTGCCGACGGCTAAAGGCTGACTGCTCTATCTCAGCCAGGTGGAGATGATAACCCTTGCTACGCCAATAGGGTAGGCGAGACGTTTGGGCTTTTTGGTCTCGCCCGCGGCTCGCTTGAGCATGGTCACGGGGACCTCCGCGTAGCGCAGCTTCTTGTTGAGGGCCTCCAGGATGATCTCCGTCGCGTTGAAGCGGTCCTCGCGCAGGTCGAGTTTTTGGAGCTCGGAGACCCTTATGGCCCTGAAGCCGTTCGTGGCGTCGCTTATGCGGGTGCCGGTCAGGATGGTGAGCATCCTCGAGAAGAAGGCCACCCCGATGTGCCTGACGCTCCCGCGCTCTTCGTAGAAACCCTTGAACCGGGAGCCGAGCACGAAATCCGCCTCGCCCTCGATGACGGGCTTGACGAGCGGCTCTATCTCCTCGGGCTTGTACTGACCGTCGGCGTCCAGGTTGATCACGGCGTCCGCCCGCTCGAGCTGCGCTATGGCAAACCCGGTCCTCAGGGCGTCGCCCTGGCCCCGGTTAACGACGTGGGCCGCCACGGGCACACCCTCCTGGAGGGCGACGACACCGGTCTCGTCATCGGAGCCGTCGTCTACCACGACCGTCTTCACCTCGTAGCCCAGAACCTCCTCCGGGATCTTCCTCAACACCTCCCGGATGCTCCCGCCCTCGTTGTAAGCCGGCACGATTATGAGAACCTGGCCGCGCCTCTCGGGATCCTCGGAGCCCTGCTCGAAAGGCCCGTACCTCTCCGCGTAGTCGCGCAGGGTGAGCCCCGTAACGATCTCGCCGCTGCGGCGCCCGGCCTCCCGCACGCGCCCGAGCATGTTCAAGAACAAGGCGAAGAGCAGCAGGTTGGCGAGCCCCAGCAGAGCGAAGGCGCGATTCTCGAGGCCGAGCAGGCGGCTCGCGGGCTCAAAGACCTGCGGGACCAAGGAGACGAGGGCGACGCCGAGGGCTATGAAGAGTGAGAGCAGCAGGTCGAGCCTGCTCCCCCCTCCCCGGTACCTGAGGATGCCGTAGGCCGCGAAGAGCGCGGCAATGACAACGCCCGCTATGCTCACGTGCTCGATCGACATGCCGAAGTCTCCGCGGGCCTAGAGCGCCGAGGGCTGGGCTGGGGCCTTGTGTACGCGCTGCTTGGCCTTGCCAGTCCGCCAGTTCACGCTCGGCATGACCACCTCCGGGTCGATGCGCTCGCGGTACTCGATGGCGATGTTCAACAGCGAATCGAGCAAACTGTCGCCGAGGTAGTGCGGCTCGAGGCCAAGGTCGAGCAGGCCTGTGTGCTTTGCGTTGTAGTAGTGGTCGTACTTCTCAACGCGCGGGTTCTCGATGCTCTCCATCCTGGCCTCGAAGCCGAGTTTGTTCGCGGCGTCCACCACCATCTCGGCGAGCTCCTTTACGGAGTACTCCTCAGTGAACTGGTTGAAGACCCGCATCTCGCCCCGCTCGGCGGGGTTCTCGATGGCCAGCTCGATGCAGCGCACGGTGTCCCGGATGTCCAGGTAGCCGCGCGTCTGGGAGCCGTTACCATAGACGGTGAGCACGTGGTCGATGGCGGCCTGCACACAGAAGCGGTTCAGGACCGTCCCGAAGACCTCCTCGTAGTCAAAGCGGTTCATTAGGCGCGGGTCGCGCTCGGTTTGCGGGGTGA
>DASQVA010000176.1:0-2152 GCA_035641035.1 Rubrobacter sp.
CGGCGCCAGAGGTGTAGCTGACTTGCCGCCGCCGTTTTTGTATACTGCGGGCGCAGTCGAAGGTGGGTTACGGTCATGGAACGCCGCCCGTTGGACTCGGGTGGCGCTTTCGTTGACACGGCCCAGAGAAGAGAAAGGCGGGCTCGGTACATGCCCCAAGGAACGGTTAAGTGGTTCAACGATGAGAAGGGCTACGGCTTTATCTCCCCGGACGAGGGTGGCGAAGACCTCTTCGTGCACTACACCGGAATATCCGGCAGTGGGTTCAGGTCGCTTGAAGAGGGTACCAAGGTCTCCTACGAGGCGACGCAGGGCAAAAAGGGCATGCAGGCGGAGAACGTCACCCCCGCCTAGCGAGCGGACAGCCCAAGCGATAGTACGAGGGCCGGGGCGCACGCTCCCGGCCCTCACCTTTTGCCCGAAGATGCTCCTAACCGCTCCCCAAGCCCTCCCGGAGCGCGGCGCGGGCGTCAGCGTACACCTGGGGCAGGGAGAGACTGTTCTTCCTGGCGAGCTCGACGGCATCGGCGTACTCTGGCGACACGACGAAGTCCTCGCCATCGATGCTCCCGACCTTTACCTTGCACCTGCCATATGCCAACTCGACCTCTACAAGCCGGCGTTCGGCGACCGTCCGTCCCACGTGAAGGTGGCGGACGCCCAGAGCTCCGGTCTCCCGCATGAGGAGCCGGACGAGCCTTTCGCGTTCGGGGCTCTCTGCCAGGGTACAGACTTTGTAGGCGCCGCGGCCTTTTTTCATGGTTATAGGCTCGAGCCAGGCGTCGAGCGCCCCGGCTTCGAGTAGCTTCTCGACCGCCGCCCCGAGGAGCTCGCCCGGCGCGTCATCCACGTTCGCCTCCAGGAGCTCTACGCTCCCGGTGACGCCTTCTAGCTCGCCCACCACGGCCCTCAAGACGTTCGGCGCGTGCTCGAGGGCGGCCCGTCCAGCTCCATAGCCTATCCCGCGCAGCACCATCGGGGGTGCTGCCTCGGTGAAGGCTCCACCCGTCAGGCTCATCATGAGCGCCGCGCCGGTAGGGGTCGTGGTCTCGGCAGGTTCTTCGGTCCAGCGCACCCGCGAGCCTTTGAGGACCTCTAGCGTCGCGGGGGCGGGGACCGGTAGGGGGCCGTGGGCGGAAGGGACGGTACCCGTCCCCATCGGTAAGGGGCCGCAGCTTATGGTCTCCGCTTCAAGCAGTTCGAGGGCGACGCAACTCCCGACGACGTCCAAGATCGAGTCCACCGCCCCGACTTCATGGAAGGTGACGTCCCTTGGGGTGACACCGTGTACGTCGCCCTCGGCCTCCGCCAAGAGCCTAAAAGTAGCTATAGCCCTCCGCGTGATTCGTCCGGGCAGTCCGGCCTCCTCGACGAGGCGCCGGACATCGGCGAAGGTACGATGGGCACGCTGCTCGGGATGCTCCACCGTCACGCGAAGTGCCCGTACCCCACTGGCCTCGACTTCTTGGGTGTGGAGCTCGAACGGCACTTCGAGAGCCTCTAGTCTGCGCGATACCTTCGCGAGCGGCGCCCCGGCGGCGGCCAGGGCGCCTAAGGTCATGTCGCCGGCGGCCCCACCGACGGGTTGGAAGTGGACGTGTACGGGTTGGGGCGTTCTACTCCTGGTCGCCCCGACCGCCGACCACTTTGCGGGCCATCAAGAGAGTGACGGCGAGCAAGATAGCCAGAAGGACGAGGGGGCGCGGATCGCTCTTGACGGCGTCGGTGAGGGGGGCGGTGTTCCCATTCTCAGGAACTTTGCGGGCCAGGGAGAGCTGGCGCATGGCGGAGCTCACGAACTCCTGACGCTTGACCTTGAGGTTCGCTCTGACCCGGTTCACGGCCTGCCGGAGGCGCTGCCTCACGGTTTGCTTGACCTGCTCGGCGACGACTTGAGGCTCGATATGCTTGCGGAGATCGGTCACGTCCGGAGACATGCGGCTCCGAATTTCGAACATCTCCCGTTCTATGCGCTCCGGTGTCTCGCTCACGACCTAAGCTGCCCCTTCAACCACTCTATGTTCTGCTGGAGGGCGGCAATTGTCCGGTGGGGCTTGGGGTCCAGCGTCCGTAACCTGCCGGCACCTGCCCCGGCAAGCCCTCCTCCTATCAGGAGAAGTATAACAGAGTTGATCCCCGCTGCGACCCACAA
>DASQVA010000177.1:0-23923 GCA_035641035.1 Rubrobacter sp.
GTGCCTCGCGGTCGAGGATCAGGTCCCGCCCGAGCTTATGACCAGATAGTAGCTGCACTCCCCTTCGCCCGCGTTGTCGAAGCGATGCGGGATGTCGGCCTCGAAGTAGGCGGCGTCGCCCTCTGTGAGCAAGTGCTCCTCGCCACCGAGCGTCGCCCTTAGCCTCCCCCTCTCGACGACTACATACTCTACGACTCCCTTGCGGTGTGGCGGGAACTCGCCTGAGGTAGAGCCCTCCGGGATCGTGTTGCGGGCGAACTCCAGGTCCCGGCCAACAAAGGTCGGCGAGAGGAGCTGGCGCTCAAATCCCGTCTCAGGGTCGCGCATGACCATGCGCCCCTCTTTGGGCACCACCGCGACCTCGCGCCGCTCCTCCATCCCGACGAGCTGCGAGAGCGTCACACCGAGCCCGTCGGCCAACTTCGCCGCGACCACGAGAGTCGGGTTCTTCTCGCCCCGCTCCAGCTTGGAGATCATGGCCCGACTCACCCCCGAGCGCTCCGCGAGAGCCTCCAGCGTCAACCCCCGCCGGCCGCGCAGCTCCTTTACCCGCTTCCCCAACTGCTCGGAGGAGACCGCCGCGACCATCGTCGAACCCTCCCTTGCGCCTCGTCCTACCATCTGGTAGAAGCTATTCTATCATGGTAGAACTACTCGGGGTCGTGGTGGCAGTCGCGCCTTTCGCGGTTGCGGCCGTGGGGTTAGTGGTCCTGCGGTGGCCCGCGGTGCGGGCCGGGGCGGCGACGCTCGCGGCGGCGGTATTAGGGGCCGTGGTCTGGCCGGGGCTTGACGCTAGTGGGGTGCCGGGGGGCCTGGTCGGGGGCTTGGGAACCTCGGGGAGGGTATTATACATCCTGTTCGGCGGGTTGCTCTTGTACAACCTGCTCGCGGCGGGTGGGGCGGTGGGGCGGGTATCGCGGTTTCTGGGGAGGCTGGAGTCGGATCCGGTAGCACTCTCGGCCGGGGTCGTGGTCGGGGTCGCGCCGTTCTTCGAGTCGGTGACGGGGTTCGGAGTGGCGGTGGTGATCAGCGCACCCATACTGCTGGCGGCGGGTTTCTCGCCGCTCAAGGCCGCGGTGCTAGCGAGTTGGGGGCAGTGCGCTGTGCCGTGGGGGGCGCTCGGGGTGGGGACCGTGATCGGGGCTGACCTCGCGCGCATGGACTTCGGGGCGCTCTCGGACGCGAGCGCCTTTCTCAACCTCCCCCTCTTCCCCGTCTACGGCGTCGCAGCCGTGGCCCTCGCCGGCGGATGGAGCGGCGTCCGACGTCGGGGCGTCGAAGCTGCGATGCTGGGACTCGTCGCCGGCGCCGGGACGCTGCTGACGAGCCTCTACCTCGTCCCGGAGTTGTCCGGGGCCATGGGCGGGCTCGCGGCGACGGCCGTCTTCCTCGCGCCGAGGTTTCGCCGGATCACCGCGGTGCCGACGCGGGCGCTGCTGCCGTACGGGTTCCTGCTCGCGCTGCTCGCCGGGGTTAACGGCATCGCGGCCGTCGGGGCCGCTTTCGAGCGGCTCAGCCCGGTTTTTGACGGTCCTGGTTTGCCTTTGCTCGTATCGGGGGCTTTCGCGGCTTTGCTACTCGGGCTCGGCGCGGGTGAGGTGGGCGGGGCGGGGCGGAGAACAGTAGCGCAGTGGCTACCCACGGCTGGGGCCGTGCTCACGTTCGTGCTTGCGGGCGAGGTCGTGGCCGGGAGCGGCGCCGCGGCGCTTCTCGCGGCGGAGGCGCAGGCGACGGGGCGGCTGTACGGCGCGATCTCACCTGTCCTCGCGGCCCTGGGCGGGGCGCTCACCGGGTCGAACGCCGCCTCGAACGCGCTATTCATGCCACTGCAGGTTGAGGCGGCGCGTGGCCTGGGTATCTCCGAGGAGCTCACGGCGGCGGTGCAGAACGTTGCGGGCAGCCACGGGAGCCTGCTCGCTCCCCAGCGCGTGGTGCTCGCGGCGACCGCCGCGGGCATCGTCGGACGCGAGGGAGAGATCGTCCGGACGGCTGTCCTGCCCGTGGTAGTCTCCGTGGTAGTGTTGGCGCTACTGGCGACTATTCTCTAGACGCGCCTCGAACCGGCCCGACTCCCATCGGGTTCCTACCAATCGTATGCCTCGGGCCTGCGGTTCCTGAGTGTTGGGAACTCGTCGCGGAAGCGGTCGAGGTAATCGAGGTCGAGGGTGGCGAGCGCGTAGCCGTCCCGGTCAGGACACTGGGCGAGTACCGTGCCCCAGGGATCCACGATCATGGACCGCCCGTAGGTCCAGCGCCCGTCCGCCTTCTGGCCCCACTGGGCCGGGGCGACGACGAACGCCTGGTTCTCGACGGCCCGCGCCCGCAGCAGAAGCTCCCAGTGGTCCTTTCCCGTTTGGAGCGTGAAAGCGGCAGGGACCGCGAGCACCTCAGCGCCGCGCAGCGCTAGCAGGCGGTAGAGCTCGGGGAAGCGCACGTCATAGCAGACCGAGAGGCCGAGGGTCGCCGCGCCCGCCTTCGCGGTTACGAGCTTTTCACCGGGGGCGATGGTCTTGCTCTCCAGATACTCGCGGTCGGGAGCCTTCACGTCGAAGAGGTGGATCTTGCGGTATACGGCCGCCAGCTCGCCATCCGGCCCGAAGAAGGTCGAGGTGTTGTGCAGCCGGTTCGAGCCGGGGACGCCTTCGAGGATGGAGCCGGCGAGCACGTACACGCCGAGCTCGCGCGCCAGGGTGCCGAGGAACTCCGTCGTCGGTCCAGGCACGGGCTCCGCGTTCTCGCGGTAGACATTCTCCAAGCCGTGACAGCTCCACAGCTCCGGCAGTGCTACCAGCTCCGCCCCGGAGGCGACGGCGAAGCGGATCAGACGCTCCCCTGCCCGCAGGTTCTCCCCCTTGTCCGGGGTCGAGGACATCTGGATGGCCGCCGCCGTGATCTCGCGTCCGTTCAACGCATCATTCCTTTCCGTACCATGTAACGTCCAATTTCGTGGGTGCAACGATTCACTTCTTCCCTAACCCGCCACACGTGTCCGAAGTCCAGCCCCCGCTCCACCGCCCATCCCCGTACGAACCGTCGGTGTACGTCCACTTTGTACACGCCAATCCCGCCGACCGTACTCTCCCGCGAGTGCTGCTAGGAGCGCGTGCTTGGTGCGGCATGTCCCGCGACTCTCCGTCAGTACCATCCGTAGTCAGCCCTCAGGTAGTTCCTGCCGTACGGGAGTCGTCGGACGTGGGGCGCCGCCGCACGGTAATCCCAACGTTCGAGGGCAACGAAGTCCGTGCTCGGACCCGCTCCGCAGACGAGACCGAAGTTCGGCAATGCCCTGGCACCCACTCCGATGTCCCGACTATCGTTCGCCGTCCGCACCCCTTTCGACGCTCGCTCTGTGGTCGCTTACCGCGCCTAGCAACGCTTGCTCATCCTCCGCCACGTACTGTAGCGGAACGCGTACCATGGGGTTGAGCCTGGAACCCAAGTAGGCCGCGCGGGCGTCGGTGTGGAGGCCCACGAGCAACTTTTCTCTGTTCCGGAGCTCCTTCTGGCAGTAGGCGATGCCGAGCCGCACGCACCCTCCCTCATTGGGGACGCGGCCGTCGGGTACGAAAACGAAGACGTCGGCCTCCAGTACACGAGTCTTGTCCAGGTGGAACGTGGCGTGTCGCCGCTCTTCGGGGCTCACGGCGTCGTAGGGTGGCTTCTTCCGCTCTACGCCGTCCCGCTGAGCCAGGAAAGTCCCGGAAGGCGGGGGATCGAGTTTCTCCGTTAGTTGCGAGTCGAACCGTCTCTCCGTCTCGGAGAAAAGCGGTCCTGTCAGGTGGATCAGCATCGGCGATTCCGCCCGCTGGCACCGTCGTGTAAGAGCGTGTCGCATAGCCTCATCTCGAGGACGTGTTCGGCCTCCAGGCCTCTCAGGCCGAGGTAGTGCCTGGCGGTTTCGAGGATCGCCTCAAGGGGCGCGAGCCCGACGAGCTCGGTCGACTCTACCGCGGCGCCGCGCTCGGCGGCAGCCGCGCGCACGGTTTCGAGGGCGACCGGGATCGGGGTCTTGCGGAGGTCTGTCAGGTTCATCGAGACCTGCGCCCTCTCGCCTACCTCGAGGCCCAGGGCTCTCACGGCCGGCAGCCCGCCGTCGCGCTCCCTGACCTCGCTGGCGATAGCGCGTGCGACCTCTACGTCCTGAGTGTCGAGGTAGGCGTTGAAGGCTACCAGGAAGGGCCTGGCGCCGACGGCCACGGCTCCCGCGCGAGGATCGAGCTCGGCCGGTCCAAAATCCGACCTCCAACGTGGGTCTTCGACGCGGGAGGCGAGGCCCTCGTAGCCGCCCCGCCGGACGTCCGGGAGGTCGCGGCGGTGCGCTGCGGTGGCGGCGGCGCCGTAGAGGTAGACGGGGAAGCCCAGGGCGCCGAGCAACTCCCCCGCGCGTCGGGCGAGCCGGACGGCGTCGTCCATCGTGGCCGGATCGAGGGGGACGAAGGGCAGCACGTCGAGAACGCCCATCCTCGGGTGCTCGCCGGTCTGGGCGGTGAGGTCGAGTTCGGCGGCGCACGCTCTGGCGAGGGCCATGGACCCAGCCAGCACGTCGTCCTCCTCCCCCGCGAAGGTCAGGACGCTCCGGTTGTGGTCCTGGTCGGAGTGAAGGCCCAGGATGCGGACGCCAGGCACGGCGCGGACGGCTTCGGTGATGCGCGAGATCTTCTCTTCGTCTCGTCCCTCGGAGAAGTTGGGGACGGCCTCAAATAGCACCGTTCTTACCTGGAGCCGAGCGCGTGGTCGAGGTGGACGGCGGCGCTGATGAGGGCGAGGTGGGTGAAGGCCTGGGGGAAGTTGCCGAGGGCCTCGCCTGAGTGCCCGATCTCCTCCGCGTAGAGCCCCAGGTGGTTGGCGTAGGAGAACATCTTCTCCAAGGCGAGGCGGGCCTCTTCCAGGCGGCCCGCCTGCGTCAGGCACTCCACGAGCCAGAACGAGCAGAGGCTGAAGCTTCCCTCCTCGCCGGAGAGACCGTCGGGGGCTGCTTCCCCCGTCTTGTAGCGGTCCACGAGCGTGTCGTAGGTCAGCTCTTGCTGGATGCGTTCGAGGGTGGCGATCCAGCGCGGGTCCGTAGGACCGACGAACTTGACCAGCGGCATCATGAGCAAGGAGGCGTCGAGGGCGTCGGAGCCGTAGTACTGGACGAAGCTCTTCTTCTCGGGGTTCCAGCCCTTCAGCATGATCTCCTCGTAGATTGCGTCCCGCTCGGCCATCCAGCGCCCGTCTCCGGCCGGCAAACCCCGCTGGCGGGAGATCCGGCCGGCGCGCTCCAGGGCGACCCAGCTCAGAAGCTTGGAGGAGACGAATTGACGCCTGCCACCTCGCACCTCCCATATCCCCTCGTCTGGATCCCGCCAGTTGTCGCTAAGCCAGTCAAGGATCTTCCTGAGGTTCTTCCAGAGGTCGTAGTCGAGGGGCGCCCCGTGTTTGTTGTAGAGGTAGGCGGCATCGAGCACGGCCCCGTAGAGGTCGAGCTGGCGCTGCTTGTAGGCGCCGTTGCCAAGCCTCACCGGGCGAGAGTTCATGTAGCCGGAGAGGTGGTCGAGCTCGGTCTCGAAGATCTGGGTGCGGCCGTCTATGCTGTAGAGGGGTTGGAGGAGCCCGTCCGAGTCCTCATGACAGCGGTCGCTAAGCCAGCTCATGAAGTGGCGCGCCTCGTCTTCAAATCCGACGTAGATCAAGGCGTAGAGCGCGAGGGCCGCGTCCCTGAGCCAAGTGTAACGGTAGTCCCAATTCCGCTCGCCGCCCATGCGTTCAGGCAATCCCATAGTCGGGGCCGCGACCAGGGCACCGGTCGGGTCATAGACCATGAGCTTGAGGACCAAGGAGGAACGGTTGACGACCTCCCGCCACCGCCCCTGGTAGGTGCTCTGGGAGAGCCAGCGCCGCCAGTAGTGCAGCGTACTACTCAACAACTCCTCAAACCCGACCTCGGAGAGTATCTCCCCAGGCCCCTCGTTCTCCTGGAGGTACGCCAGAACGAACGTCGCCCGCTCACCCTCGCCGAGCGTGAACCGCGCTCCGGCCGCCTCCCGCTCCCTCTTCCGTAGCGGCACGTCGGTCGCCAGGCCAAGGCAGCCCACCCCGGACGAGAAGACCGCCCCCGACTTCCCGACGGAGATCGTGTGCCCCCGGCGGGCGTAGTCGAAGGCGGGCCTGCACTCAGCGTCGAACGTCATCTTTCCCCTGATGACCCGGACGTTGCGGACGAGCCGGTGGCGTTGCCCGCGACGGGTGATGATGGGCATGAAGTCCAGGGTCTCGGCCAGACCTTGCGGGGAGAAGTAGCGCGTCAGGAGCACGTTGGTGTCGGGCAGGTAGAGTTGCTGGCTCCGGGCGTACTCGACCGGACGCAGCGAGAAGTGCCCGCCCTTCTCGTCGTCCAGGATCGCGCAAAACACGCTCGGCGAGTCGAAGGCGGGCAGGCACAGCCAGTCTATCGTCCCGTCCACGCCGACGAGCGCCGCCGTGTGAAGGTTGCCTATTACCCCGTGATCCTCTATCGGCAGATAACTCATGCAAGCCTCAGGTTACAGGTTTCAGGTCTCAGGTGATACCTCGACGATCACCAACCAGCCCCCGCAGACAGTGCTCTTGCTAGTGTCTGCTCAATACCTCACCACGAGTACGCCGCCGGCGACGATCAGGGCCACCCCGAGCGCCTTCAGAACGCTGAAGCTCGCGTCGGCCCCGAAGATGCCCAGGGCTTCGAGCAGGAGGCTCACGAGGAGTTGGGTGGCTATCACCAGCGAGAGGGCGCGTGCGACCCCGCCTTGCGCCGCCGCGACGGCGATGGAGCCCACTATAACAGCGCCCAGGATGCCGGAGGCCACGGCGTACCCTACCGCGCGGCCGGTAAACTCGGGCTTGGCCAGGACCAGCGAGATCACGAGCGCGAGCGTGCCGGTCGTCAGGCCCGAGAACGCGACCATCACCGGCGGTCCCAAGATCCGCTGGGCGACCCCCGTAAGGTTGGTCTGGACCGCCACGCACACGCCGGCCAGCACAGCGAGGATGATCGTGGATCTCATAAAGCCCCCTGAGAATCGTGGTTTCGTGAGCCATTCGGAGCGTCCGTTTCGACCCTCCGGGCGCGGAGCCCGCCGGATTATAGCCGCCCGGTATGACGGTTTCTCCGGTATCGGCGCCGGGTATACGTTAGAGTGTTCGTTTTGCGAACCACAGTTGGCTACGCGTGGAGGAGAATCGTGGAGGAGATGCTAGGCGGAACCAGGATCAACTACCTGGGACACTCGACCTTCCGGCTCGTTACGGCCGGCGGCGAGCAGATCCTCATAGACCCCTTCCTCACGGATAACCCCCTCACCCCGGACGAACTCAAGCAGGCCGGGGGCGTGGACACCATCCTCGTAACCCACGGCCACTTCGACCACTTCGCTGACGTTGTTCCAATCGCCCAGGATACGGGCGCCACGGTGGTCGCGAACTTCGAGATCTTCTCCTACCTTCAGGGCCAGGGTATCGAGCACGCGATGCCGATCCAGAAGGGCGGCACCGCCGAGGTCGGCGGCATCAAGGTTACGGCGGTGAACGCCTTCCACTCGTCGAGCATCCAGACACCGGACGGTACTACTATTTACGGTGGCGAGCCGCTGGGCTACGTCGTCGAGTTCGAGAGCGGCTTCAGGCTCTACCACGCCGGCGACACCTGCGTTTTCGGCGACATGCAGCTCATCGGCGAGCTCTACCGACCGGAACTTGCCCTCCTGCCCATCGGCAACCAGGTCGTGATGAGCCCGTTCGAGGCCGCCCACGCCGCGCGACTTCTCGGCGTCCGCCACGTGGTGCCAATCCACTACGGTACCTTCCCGTTCGTGCCCGGTACTCCCGAAGAGTTCCAGAAGCAGGTGGGCGCGATCGCCCCCGGCGTCACCGTCCACGTCATGAACCCAGGCGACGACCTAAGCTCGTAGAGACCAGAGCAGCCTCGCCGTAGCCCCGGTGCGTCTGGACCGGGGCTATAGCGTTGCCGACAAGAAGACCAGCAGCGCGGCGCGGCACGCCTCTCCTGTCGCCCCTACCGCATCGCCAACGATCCCCCCGAACGCGGTTCGCGCCACGCGGAGCGCGAAGAGTGCGACCAGGGGCGCTGATAGCCCGGCCAGCGTCGCGAAACCGTCAATCGGCAGCAGGAACGGGAAGGGTGCGGCGAGTGCCAGGACCAACCCGATTGGCCTGCGCCCTCCTTCCAGCGCCCGCACGAAGGGGCCGGAAGTAGACCCCCCGTCGGCCGGCTCGCCGAAGGCGAGCATCAGGAGCATCGCCGACCGGGCCGAGACCTCGCCGGCCAGCAGGACCAGCGCCGCTCGACCAGGGGAGGCCGCTGCCAGGGCCGCGAGGGCGGCCAGGGTGGGAGCGTAGACCACGAAGAGCGCGCCTATCCCGCCGATGCCGACGCGGGCGTCGGCGAGTACTTCGCGGCGTCTGGCGGGGCTCTCACGGACCATCAGGGCGTCGCCCACGTCGAGGACGCCGTCGGCGTGGTGCAGCCCGGCCGCCAGTAGCACGGCCCCAAGCGCGAGGGTCGCGGAAACGCCGGGGGGAACGGCGGGGGCCAGCAGGATCAGGGCTGCCGCCGGAAGGCCGGTGAAGATCCCGACCAGCGGCAACAGGTGCGCCTCCCGGGCCGCCTCCTCCAGGGAAGCGCCTCCGACGGGCAAGACCGTAAAGTACGAGAGTAGCGCCTTCAACTACTTGATCCTGAGACCAACCCCGGCGACGCAGAGGTGGACCTCCGCCGCCGCCGCCGCGGCCCGCTGATTCACCAGCCCGAGCGCGTCCCTGAACCTCCTCCCAGCACCGCTCTCTGGGACCACCCCGAGCCCCACTTCGTCGCTGACCAGGATCAGCGGGGCCGGGAGGGTTGCGGCGCCCTCCAGGAAACGGTCGAACTCTCGTAACGTCTCCCCCTCGTCCCCGTACCTTGCGGAGACCCAGAGGGTGAGCGAGTCGAGAAGAACGGCGTCCCAGCTCCGCGCCGCGTCAAGGACCAGGTCCAGGTCTCCGATCTCCAACGTCCCCCACCCGGCGGGTCTACGCTCCCGATGGAGCCTGACGCGGCGCTCGAGGTCTGCGTCGTGCGCTACCACGACCGTCGCGACGTACAGTACCCCCTCGCCACCCAAGCTGGACGCCAGGCTTTCGGCGAAAGCGCTCTTCCCACTGCGGGCGCCGCCAAGGATGAGCGCGCGAACGGCTACAGCTCCTCCCTAGTCTCCGCTATAAGCCGACCGTTTTCGGCCTCGGTCCGCACCGCCACCCGGAAGTACCCCGGCCCGAGACCCACGAACGGATCGCAGCCCCGAACAAGCACCCCCCGCCGCGCGAGCCTCTCGGGCAGGCCCTCCGGTCCGTGGACCAGCAGGAAATTTGCCGCGCCGGGGAAAGGCTCGATGCCGGGCAACATCTCCAGGGAGGTGTAGAGTTCTTTGCGCAAACGTGCCACCTCCGCGACGGAGGTTTCGGCGAAGCCAACGTCCCTGACGGCGGAGATCCCGGCGGCTGAGGCGACGGCGTTCACCGACCAGGACGGCTGGAGCGCCTGTACGCGCGGCGCATCGTCGCAGACGAGACAACCGAGCCTGAGGCCGGGGATCGCGAAGAACTTCGTAAAAGACCGCGCGACGCAGAGCCCCTCGTCGACCTCCGCGGCGACGCTGATCTCGGGGACGAAGTCCGCGAAGGCCTCATCCACCACGAGGACGGCGCCACCGTCCCGCACGCGCCCGGCAATCTCGCGTACCTCCCGGCGGTTTAGCGAGTCGCCGGTCGGATTATTTGGGTTGCAGAGGAAGACTACGGAGATGCCGTCGAGACCCTCGAGGGAGCCGGGGTCAAAGCGGAAGCCGTCCTCGCGGCGCCGGGTCACGCGGCGAACGACCCCCATTCCGGCGGCGCTGGCCGCGGTCGCGTACTCGGAGAAGGTAGGTTCGAGCACGAGTGCCTTGCCTGGATCCGCGGCGCGGGCGGCGAGATACAGCGCCTCGGCTCCGCCGTTCGTCGGAACGACCTTGCTAGGAGAGGTGCCGAGGTATCCTGCTAGGGCCTCGCGCAGCTCAGCGTAATCTAGGTCCGGGTAGCGGCCCGACTCCTCGTAGAGGGCTCGGCGGGCGGCTTCGAGCGCCGCCGGCGGCGTACCCAAAGGGTTGATGTTCTGGCTGTAGTCCAGCAGATCCGCGGTTTCGAAGCCGAAGGACCGCGAGATCAGACCTCCGTGCGCCCCGTGATGACGCCCGCCGGGGTGCTCGGTCCACCCGCTAACCAACACGGACCTTCCCCACGAGGAAACCCATGAGGGCGAGTAGCGCGCAGCAGCGGCGCATGAGGGCCACCGCGCGCCCGACGTCCCGTGGCGCAGGGGAGCGGCCTTCGCCCAGGATGGGCCCTTCTCGGGTCACGCAGCCGTAGGTGTTGATTCCGCCAAGCCTCACGCCCAGTGCGCCGGCAAAGGCGGCCTCGGCCCAGCCCGCGTTCGGACTCGCGGTGAGCGGCCCGTACTTCCGGGCGGTTCGCAGCACGGTGGCTGGCCGTCCCGAAAGCGCGGCCGCGACCACCGTCGCCCTCGCCGGGACGAGGTTGGCGAGGTCGTCCAGGCGGGCCGACGCCCACCCAAGATCCTTGTAGGGACCTTTGCGGTAGCCGACCATCGAGTCCAGGGTGTTCACGGCCTTGTAAGCCAGCGCGCCGGGAGCGCCGAATAACAGGCCATAGAGCATCGGCGCCACGACGCCGTCGCTCGTGTTCTCGGCGACCGACTCGACTGCCGCCCGGCACACCTCCACCTCAGAGAGCCCACCCGTGTCCCGTCCGACAAACTCGCCGACCCGCTCCCTGGCGCCTTCGAGCCTGCCGGCGCGCAGCTCGCGCTCGACGGCTTCGGCTGCTTCGGCGAGGCCGCGCATGGAGAGCGTGGTGGAGGTCAGGACGGCGCCGAGCACCCAACGCAACCCGTGGGGTGCGGCGTTCAGCGCGGACGCGGTCGAGAGAAAGACGAGGCCGGGCAGCGAGAGTGCCAGGACGGCGCCTGCGCGTTTTCGGGCTTCGGGGGTTTTCAGGCGCAGCGCCCTCTTCTCGAAGGCCGAGATCACGCGTCCCATCCAGACCGTTGGGTGCAGGTGCTCGGGGGGCTCGCCGAAGGCGGCGTCCAGCAGCAGGGCGGCCGCCACCCCTCGCGCGTGGGCAGACCTCATTCCCTAGGGGGCTTCTCGTGCTCCCGAGGGGCGGTGCGCCCGCGCAGCAGGCCTACCAGACCACCCAGGGTCCCCAAGAGGACGGCGCGTAGGACGAAGTTGGCTATCGAGCGGCCGAGGTCCCGTAGCGTGGGCGGCTGCAGCGTGGCCTGCACCGCCTCGGTCTGTGCGGGAGGAGGCAGGTCCCGCACCTCCTCCGGGGGGGCGCCGCGCTCCACGCGCCTCGCGCGGATCTCCTCCCGAACCCCGTTGACGTAGGAGACTATCTTTGGCGCCGCCTCCCGAGCGTAGTCGCGCGTGGCGCCGGCGAAGAGCGTCGCCTGCAGGGCTGTCGTCAAAAAGAGCGTGAGCCCCACCATGACGGCGACCACCGTTGCCGACAAAGCGCCGTCGCGCAGGAGTAGCGAACGGTAAGGGACCTCCAGGTCCAACCGCGTCGGACGAACCCGCAAGGCGGCGAGTATGGCCAAGAACAGGATGGCGGCGAGGGCGAGTCGCGTGCGATACTGCGCTATAACGGCCAGGATCCAACCCTCAGTCGAGGCAGGATTCACGAACAGAAAGTACAGGTCCGAGACGAGGGCTACGAGCACCGCCGCGATCCCATACGCTAACCCTGTCCTGATCGGTCCCAAACCACTCCTCGGCTCGCCACGCTTTGAGCCCAAGAATACAACATCCCCCGCAGGGCGCTGTGTGATCCGGCACGCCTACTAGGCAACCGGCTCCACCGGGACGGTTCTTGAGCAGGAAGTACAGCCCGCTCAGTACGACCGCGCCGCCGAGCGGGGTCAAGAGCCCAGACCTCTCTGAGAGGACCAGTCAGGCCAGCAGCGCCGAGATCACCGGCTCGGCCAGGGCGAGGCCCGAGATCACCGACGCCTCGACGTAGCGGAGCGCCCAGTCGATGACCCGGGTCTCGCCGGAGTAGTCCCACAGCGGGGCGTCGAAGACGAGCGCAGCCGGCAAGAGGCTCGCCGCCGTCGCGGCGTACACCACCACGGAGTAAGGGAGGACCCCAACGCCACCGGTTTGGGAGGAGCGCCCGATCAGGACGTAGACCCCGACCGTAACCGCCCCCGCCAACACGAGCACGTTCCCCGATAAGGCCGCGGACCCGACCGTCTTGTCGGCGGCGATGACCGCTGTGCCGGCCAGGGCCACCAGGATGCCAGCGAAAGACACCAGGGTGATCCGCTCGCCAAAGACGAGGTAAGCCAAAACGGCCACGAAGACTGGCTAGGTTGAGACTAGAACGACGCTCGCCACCACGCTCGTAAAACTGAGGGAGGAGATCCAGAACACGAAGTGCCCTCCGCGCGCCACGCCCGAAGCCACTCCCACGTACAGAGCCCGCCCCGTCGGAAAGCGATCTCCGCGGACGAACGCCGGCGGCAGCAGGACGGCCGCGCCCAGGGTACACCTCCAGAAGGCGACGGCCGAGGTCTCCGCAAGCCGGATAAAGATGGCCGCCGCCGAGATCGCCAGCACCCCGAGGGCTACGACCGGGAGCGCGCTCTTATCCTGTGACTTATCCAGTACCAGACCAGAGCCCCGCTTTCCCTGATGAACTGCCCCCTGCGGGGCCACTTCTCACGCCACATCGGGCTACCATACACGGGCTCCGCCGACGCCTGGAGCCCCGCTCTCCAAAAGGCGGCGACCGTCCGGACGCAGTGCAAGGGATCCGTCACCACCAGCACCGCCCCAAGCCCCCTGCCGCGTGCGATCCCCGCCACCAGCAAGGCCGACTCCCAGGTGCTCCGCGCCCGATCCTCGCACAAAATAGCCTCCTCTGGCACCCCCATCCCTCGCAAGATGCCCGCCATAACCTCCGCCTCGCTCGGCGGGTGCTCGCCCTCGCCGCCGGTGGGTATCAAGAGGTCCACCGATCCCCGGGCGTACAGTCCGCCCGCATGCCGCGTTCGGGCCTCCAGCGTCCGGCTCGGCCTCCCGCCGCACAGCACCTGCGCCCCGAGCACCACCGCGACCCTCGGCCGCCCCGGGCCAAGGTCTCGTGACGGCAGCGACCTTCCGCGGTACGCCCTCAGGAGATCCAGGAGTTCCCCGACCACCTCCCTTCTGCATAGTGCCTTCAACGCGCCGCCTCGTCCCTGGCCTGCCGCAAATCCTCGGGCGTGTTGACATTCATCAGAAAGTGGTCCGGGTCCCCGAAACGTCGCAGCTCCTCGCCAACGTGCTCAACCCCGTCCAGACCTTTCAGAAAGACGCGTGCCGACCGCACCCCGCCGTCAAGGGCGGAGCCGACCCACGGCAAGAGTTCGCGGGTGTAGGCAGCGCACAAGGGATGAATCCTGCCTCGGTAGCACGGGACCACCGCACTAGCGTCGCCCCGTTCGAGGCAACCTAGCAGGTACCCGACCAGAGCCTCTGTCAGGAACGGCATGTCGCCCGCTGCGACGAAGACGAGAGGGTTTCTCGCGGCGGCCAGGCCCGCCTCGAGACCGGCCAGGGGTCCCTGCCCGCCGGGACGCTCACCGACGATCCGCCTTACGCCTTGCTGCTGCCAGGCACCCGCCCCGCCTACCACCAGGACCTCCCGGCACCGCACCGCGAGGGCGTTGTGGACGCGGCGGAGGAGCGGTATTCTGCCGACTTCGAGGGAGAGCTTGTCGGTTCCCATTCTGCGGCTCCCGCCGCCGGCGAGGATCACCCCCGAGGCCGCGGGCCGTTCGTTCAGGGGGTCGTCCGCGCGGCCGCCTCCCCCCGAAGACGCGATATCTTCTGCCGCAGGAACAGTACCCGCTGCTCCCGGGTCGGGGCGCTGAAGCGCCGGGCGAGACGCTTGGCGACAGCCAGGTCCACGGCGGCCCCATGGAGTTTTCTCGCCCTAAACCAGGTGGACAGACGTCCCGTGAGGACCAGCCGCAGGTAGTAACCCGTCCTGCGGAAGTAGCTAGGGAGGATCGCATACTCTTGCAATGTTATGGTGCCCGTGGCGACCTCGTCTTGGAGCTCGGCGCGGATCACGCGCCGCTCGACGGCTAGCCACACGATGATGATCAACACGTAGAGGAGTATGACCAGGAACATCACCAAATAGGCCACCGGCCCGAACACGGTAGCCGTGAAGTTGAAGATCGCATGCAGGAGCATGGCGCCCGCGAGGCCCAGGAGCGGGAATACCACCTTTAGAACCCTACTGTGTACCCAAGGAATGAGGCCGATCCCGATACCGGTCAGCGAGGTAAAGGCCGCGTGGGCGAACCCCCCGAAGATCCTGCGCACCACGAAGGTCTCCGCACCGTACTGCATGCCGTAGAGTATGTCCTCGGCGATTGCGAAGCCGAAGCCCACGGCGGACCCGTAGACGATGCCGTCCATCACCCCGTAGAACTCAAGCAGGCCACGCTTGCGGGCCGCAAGGGAGGCGACGAGGAAGATCAGGAGCAGGGCCAAGCCCTTCGCGCCCTCCTCGACGACCGGCGCCACGAACACCGGCGTGAGGAAATTGGCCGCCTGCTGGCCCGCGATCGAGCTTATGGTAAAGGAGGCGACCGTGTTGAAAAAGAGCGAGACCGCCGTGGCCACCGCGAAGCCCCAGACGAAGACCGGGATCACGTAACGCAGTGCCTCGCGCTCATAGAGATCCACGGTCCGGATAAACAGTAGGTATATAACGGTCTGCAAGATCCCAATGCCCACCAGCGTACCGGTCAGGCCCCCAGAAGACGATGCACCCTGAAGAAGCGCCATGATCCGCAGTATACCCGCTCCTGATAGAATACTAATCGTCCGTCCGGAGAGGAGCATTTTGTATAGAGATCTCCACGGCCACAGCGACATACTGGGCACCATGCGCTACCTGACCCATGGGGTCTACGTGCTTGGGACCCGACGGGGCCGACAGTCCAACGCGATGACCGCCTCCTGGATCATGCAGACCTCAGAACGCCCCCCGTGTGTCGCCGTCGCCGTACGCAACGATCGCTACTCCCACGACATCGTTCTGGAGAGTGAAACCTTCGCACTGAGCGTTCTGCGCGATGACCAGGTGGATGTCGCCACCCACTTCGCTGACACCAGCGGCGAGTACCACGACAAGCTCCTCGGCGTTCCCTATGGCCTGACCCCCGGGGGCTCGCCGTTTCTCCTCGACTGCCTGGCCTACCTGGACTGCCGGGTCATGGATCGAGCCCGCGCCGGGGACCACACGGTGATCATCGGGGAGGTCATCGCGAGCGACACCATGGACGACAGCTACCCGCTCATCTACGACCCGAGCGAGTATGAAGAGGCCCTGCGGTAGGTGGCCGAAGGCCCCGAAACCCGCCTTCGCGAGCTAGGCCTCGAGCTCCCCGCCGTGTCTACCCCAGCCGGCGCCTACGTCCCGGCCACCCGCGCGGGACACCTGGTCTTCACCGCGGGACAGCTCCCGTTCCAGGGCGGAGAACTCTACAGGACAGGCAAGGTGGGCGATGAGGTGAGCCCCGAGGAGGCCTACGAGGCGGCCCGGCTGTGTGCGCTCAACGCTCTCGCCGCCGCCGCGGCAGAGACGGGCGGTCTCGACAGAATCGACCGGATAGTAAAGGTAACCGGCTTCGTCGCCTCCGCGCCAGGGTTCAACGGGCAGCCCGGGGTGCTTAACGGGACCTCGGAGCTCCTAGGCGAGGTGTTCGGGGAGGCGGGTCTGCACGCCCGCTCGGCTGTGGGCGTCGCTGAGCTGCCGCTGGACGCACCGGTCGAGGTCGAGATAGTGGTCGTGTCCGATCCAGCCGGTCCCTGAAATCTTCCTGAGGACTTACTGAGGTCGAGTTCACCGCCCGCGGAGACCCCGGGGTTATAATCCTTTCAAATAACACCATCTCATCAGGAGGCATGTTTTGGGCGCAACCCGCGAGAAGACAGGGATAAGGCTCTACACCGGCGACTACTGCCCGTTCTGCCGCAGGGTTAAAAGGGAGCTGGAGCGGCTCGAGCTCGACTATGCCGCCGTGGACGCCGACGCCGACGGGCGCGAAGAGGTTATCCGGCTCTCGGGGCAGCGGGCGATCCCGATCCTCACCATCGACGACGAGGTACTGGTCGACTCTTCTCACATCATTCGCGAGCTTCGCAAGCGCTACGCCTGAGCGCTGCTACGCCCGAGCGCTACGGGCGGTCCCCCACCCAGTCCTGGTCGCCGACCTCGAGCCGCCCTTGCCCAGTTGCTCCAGCACGTAGTCCGCGTAGAAAGCCAAGGACTCTTGTGGGCCTTCGCTAAGGAAAGCCCGAGCCTTGCCGACAGGGTCGAGGATAAAGTCCCCGACCTCGACCAGCGGCCCCTCACCCCACTCCGCGGCGGGAAGCCAGGCTCCGCGCCAGCCGGCGTTGCACCTGATGGTCTCCCCTATAAAGCACCCGAGCCCTACCACAAGTCCTTCCGAGACCGGCGGGTTTGGGTGGGCTTCGTTGCCCTCGAGGGCAGCGTTAAGGAGCTTCTCGAGGAGCGGCAAGTACCCGGGCTCATATACCAGCTCTACGCCCCAGTGTTTGCTCCCGATCTCCCTGAAGAGGCCGGCGGACGCCTCTGGACGGTCAGGCGTGACCCGCAAGAGGTCGAGCTGCAGTAGAGCCGCGGACGACCGACCGAAAAAGAACTCGACCTCCGTCGGGATCGGGTAGGCGCTAACCATCTCCAGCCCGGCCCCGGCGTGCTCCGAGCTACGCAGTACGGCGGCCCGTTCGAGCGCCTCGTTCGTGCTCCGGGGGGCCCACGCCACAGTGGCGACCTCGACGAAAAAGTTCCGGTCTCCCTGCCTGAGGTGTATGGGAAGCACCACCTTCCCGAGCGGGGAGCTCACCTCTTTGAAGAGCTCGAGTATCTTGCCCCCCCGCCCTTCGAGCTCACCGGCCACCCGCAGGATAGTCGCGGGACGGGGGGCGTCGCGCTCTATCACGATGGGATCAGAGTACTCCTCGCTGGCCTCCTCCGCAGGCGCCTCGGGCGTGTAGCCACCGTCTCTCCAGAACATCCGAATAAAGCCTCCCACATTGAACCTTAAACCCGAAGATTCTAGCATCGGTAAAGATTTGCCGGAAACGTCCCAATGGACTACCCTTAGACGCATGCCTCAACCTCAAGAGCTACTACTTGTGCGTCACGGACAGTCCACGGCGAACGCGAGAGGCATCTGGCAGGGCCAGATGGAGTTTCCGCTCTCGAATGAAGGCCGCCGGCAGGCCACCCTCGTGGGCCGCGCCCTGGCGCACGAGCCCTTCGATGGTCTATACTCCAGTCCCCTCTCCCGAGCGTTCGAGACTGCGGAGCTGATCCGCCGCGAGACCGGGTTTTCCGGCACGATTGTACCTGTCGAAGGTCTGAGCGAGAGGCACGGAGGCATTCTCGAGGGTCACACATGGGCGGAACAAGAGGAGCGTGATCCTGGCCTTGCAAAAAAGTTCCTCGCCATCCCCGAGGAGGAGCGCTGGGCGCTGGTCGGGGCCGAGACCGACGAGCAGGTGATGGAGCGTTTCGAGAGAGCAATCTCCTCGATCCGTGTCCGCCACCCCGACGGGTCGCGCGTTGTCCTCGTCTCGCACGGTGGGGTAATGCGTGCATTCTTCAGGGACCTATTCGGTCCCGAGATTCTGCCGGGCATGCAGCGGACCCCAAACGCCTCGATCACTCGCATAAGTTGGGCGTGCGAAGATCAGCCGCGCTTACTCGAGCTCGCCTTCACCGAACACCTCCTGGAGGACGGCAGCCTGCGCGCCTCTACCGTGGAGTAACCGGGTGACGATCCGGCTTCGGTGCAGGGTCATGCGGAGGCCCGTAGAGCCTAGCCTAAGGACTCGACGCCGCGCGCGTTCGGGCCCCGGTCGTTGCGGCCGACCTCGTACTCGACTTCCCCGTTCGGCGACAGCTCGGAGGGGTCACCCCTGACCTCGGAGTGGTGGACGAAGAGGTCTTCGCCCGTCGGGCGCACCAGGAAGCCGTAGCCCTTCTCGGCGTCGAACCACTTGACCCGCCCTCGCTCCCGCGGCGGTCCTCCGGTGGAGGCTTCGGTCCCAACTTCGGTCTGGCCGTTAGTGACAACATCTGGTTGCAGCGCATCAGCTGTCTCGGCCGTCACGTGGGTCTCGGCGTCGTCGGCCTCAAGCACTATGGAATCCTCGGCGACCTTCACGACCACCGCCTCTACCCCGGCCCAGTGCTCCTGCCAGATCGGGTCCTCAGAGATGGAGGGGTCGAGCCACAGTCCCCAGCCGTCGCGCTCGCCATGATCTAGGACACCCTCGAAGATGCTCTCGGGCTCGCGGGGGCCGCGCTCACGGCGGTAAATGTCGTTGCGCGACCGGAAGGACTGCACCGAGGAGGCGCTGGTGCCAAGGGCAGTGGCGATCCAATCGTCCGTCTTGCCCGCCTCGACCCATTCCTTGATCCGGTCCATGTGGGGCTTTAACGCTATGCGCTTCTTGGAGTCTGCCATGCTACCGCTTGCTCCTTCTAGCCTTCCAACCCGTTCTAATTGATGCTACGTTGAGCTGTTGATCGACGAGTTACTGTTAAGAATACCGCACAGTATTCTACCATTTTCCTCCGCCTTTGTCGGCCGTCTGCGCGGGCTCAGGCCTCCTCAGGCCTCCTCGTCCCGCTCCGTGGTGCCCGGCGCGTCCCTACCCGCGCCCTCCGGCAGGATCGCCTCCTTCTTCTCCCCGCTCTCCTCCGCGACGCCAGGGGCGTCTTTGGCCTGAGGATCCTGCACTCTCGAAGGCTCCTCGCCTTTGCTGACGTTTTCGCGGGCCGTCCGGCGGGCGTCCCTATCCTCGGGGCTCGGCTTCTGGTCCCGCTCCTCCGCAGCGGCTCCCCCCCTTACTGTACCCCCTTCGGATGCCACACCCCCGTCCGAGACCTCATCGGCCGGTTCCTCCGACACCGCATCGCCTGGTGGTTCGGGGAAGTCCGCGAAGTCCTCGCGGTCGAGGTCTTCCAGCAGCTCCCCGACGAGCGGCGCGGGAAGCTCCAGGTGCAGAGCGAGGTTCTCGGCTTGGGCGAGCGTCTCGTAGGCATCGGCGCCCTCCCCGTAACCGAGCGCTTCGAGGGCGCGGGAGACGTTCTCCGTCGGGACGAGGGTGTTGCCACCGGCGGCCACGCGCAGGTACTGGAAGAGCGCGAGATCCAGGCCCATTACTACGCCGATGATGGGCTCGGTATCGTGGATACGCCGGCGGACAAAGAGGCGCGTGTCATAGCCGTCGGCCCAGCGCCTCAAGACCTCGCGCTCGTTCACATAATTGTACTGGGCTACCCTGTGCTGGAACTGCCCGAGCAGCCGGCCCGTGAGCAGGCGCAGCTCCCCATCCCCGAAGAACCAGCCGTCGCCCTCGACGTTCATGATGCCGCTGGTCCGCGGGATGGTTAGTGGCTCCTCTTCGTCGTAGAAGGTGTCGCGGAACGCACGCACGACGGCGCGGACCTCTTTCTCGCCGCGCCCGCTCTTCATCAGGGCGGTCTCGTAGACAATGAGCGCCGGCTCGGAACGTTCCTCCGAGCGTTCCTCGAACCTCCGAACGGCCCGCTCCAGCCGCCCCTCGTAGTCTGGGAGGTTCCGGATCTTCCAGGCGGCATCGGCCGCCCTGTCTGCTAGCTCGACCATGCTTTCTCCTCGGCCCTCGTAAGAATTGTTCTCCGAAATATAGCACCTTCGGCAGGTCTACGGCTCGTCCCTAAGGCCGTAGACGCAGGGGCGGGCTAGAAGAACGGCGTGCCTAGATTGTCGCGAACGTCCACGCAGAGCCCGAGTCCCTGGTGTTCTGCGCGTCCGGCCAGCGCACCTTAGGTGTCCTGGCTCCAGCGCAATCTCGGTGATGTCCGTGCAGTGGAGGGGATGGTCCGATATCCCGGAGAACCTCCCGCGCGGCGCCCTTGTAGTTCAGACAATTTCCGGGCTGTCAGGGGGTTTCCGGGGAGACCTCAGGGTATGCGCCGACCAGGCTCACGTACGGGCAGTGCTCCTCCAGGGCATCCAGCGCGCGCGTCACCCTGTCTTCCTCCGGATGGCCGCGGAAGTCCGCGAAGAACACGTACGTCCAGGCTCGCTTGCGGCTCGGTCGGCTCTCGATTCGGGTAAGGTTGATCCCCTCCTCCGCGAAGGCGGAGAGGGCGTCCTTGAGCACGCCAGGACGGTCCTTTACCGAGAAGAGCACACTCGTCTTGTCCTTTCCGGTTCTCGCGGCCCACGTGCGGCCCAACACAATAAAGCGCGTCGTGTTCGCCCTCGCCTGCTGTATGTTGCCGGCCAGCACCTCGAGGCCGTGGGTGCCCGCCGCCAGGACGCTGCCGATCGCGGCCACCCCCTGCTCGACGGCGGCCCGCCGGGCCGCCTCAGCCGTCGACTCGACCTCCTCCAGCCGAGCGCCAGGGAGCTCGCGTCTGAGCCAGCCCGCAGCCTGGGCGAGGGCCATTGGGTGGGAACACACGACCTCCAGCCGGTCCAGCGAGGGTTCGGCAGAGATCAGGTTCTGCGAGACGGGCAGGTAGACCTCGCCGCAGATCTTGAGCGGGCTGTCCATCATCTCGTCCAGGGTGTGGGTCACGGCACCCTCCATCGAGTTCTCGACCGGGACGACGCCGTGCTCGACTTCCCCGCGTTCGACTCGGGCGAAGACCTCCGCGACTGTCGTCTGCGGCTCCAGCTCGACGCTCGTGCCGAACGAGCGCAGGGCGGCCTCGTGAGTGAAGGTCGCCTCGGGACCCAGGTAAGCGACCTTGAGCCGCGCCTCGAGCGAGATGGAGCACGAGATGATCTCGCGGAAGACCGCCTCCAAGCCCCGCTTCGGGAAATCCCCCTCGCTCAGGTCTGCCACCCGGTTAAGCACCGCCCGCTCCCTGGCCGGCGCGTAGGCGGCCAGGCCCCGCTCGTGCTTGATCTCGCCTATCCTCCGCGCGAGCCAGGCCCGTCGGTCCAGGAGACGCACAATCTCCTCGTCCACCGCGTCTATCCCCTCCCGCAGCGCCGATATCCCGGCCTCGGTACTCGCGGAAGCGTCATCGGCCCGCGCGAGTCGGAGCCAGGCGTCGTGGGCGGCGTTGTTCGTGGCGTCTGATGGGGTCATGGCGGGTGCGGCCTCCTGTCAAAGTATCATCTGGGTCCGGGTTCAGGAGGAGCGTAGCCGCACGTCAGGAGCGGGGGCGCCCCTCCCCAGTAAATCGCCGCAGTGCCGTGAACGCACGGTGCATAACGCTAGAAACTACCAGAAAGGCGCAGCCTGTGTCAAAAGCCCCCGACCCCGAAGAGGAGCAACACGATGACCACAGCGGCGATCCCGAAGCGGTAGTAGGCGAACGCGCGCAGGCTGTGGTTCGTAAGGTAATTGAGCAGAAACCGGATCGTCACGTACCCGATGGCCGCCGAGGTGACGAACCCGACCACGAACAGTACTATCTGCTGCATGTCCATGCCCGCGGCAATCACCTGCGCCACCTTCAGGCTGCCGGCGCCGGCGATGATCGGGACGCTCATCAAGAACGAGAACTTCGCCGCCTCCTCGCGCCTCAGCCCCAGTAAGAGTCCGAGCGTGATGGTCGCACCTGAACGCGAGACCCCGGGCACGAGCGCCATCGACTGCGCGAGTCCTATACTCACGGCCTCGCCGAACCCGAGTTTCGACGCCCGCCGGGTTCGGGTGCCCACGGCCTCTCCCACTATGAACAGCACCCCCACTAGGATAAAGTTGAAGACGACCACCCACGGAGAACGTACCGTGTCTTCGAAGAAGTCTCCGAACAAAAACCCAATCAGGGCTGCCGGCGCCGCCGAGGCGATAACGAGGTACGCGAGCCGCTGGTCGGGGTCGTTTTTGAGATCTCGGTAGGCGAACGACCGCAGGAAGGCGCGGACCATCCGGATCAAATCTCGCCAGAAATACGAGACGACCGCGATGAGCGTGCCCATGTGCAGCGCGACATCGAACGAGAGTCCGAAGCGGTTCTGGTCAAGCCCCAAAAAATACTGGCCCAGCAACAGGTGCCCGGAGCTTGAGACCGGCAGGAACTCCGTAAGACCCTGTACGATCCCGAGAATGATTGCCTGAAGAAGCTCTAGCACGTGCGCTGCCTTCCGGCCTCGCTAACTCGACCGGCACACTATTACAAACTGCCGGTCCGCTTTCAGCAGATCACGGCCGGCTGAGCCTCGTCAGTGCGCGCGCGTCCTTGAGGGTGATGCGCCCGGAATTCACTTCGATGAGGTCCCGATTGCGCATCTCGTTCAGAACCTTCGTAACCGACTCCCGGGTGGAGGCGACCATCGCTGCGAGATCCTGGTGAGTGAGGCGCAGGTCTATCGTGACGAGCCCGTCCCGGCTCTCACCGAACTTCTTGGCCAAAATCGGCAGCAGGTTGGCGAGGCGCACCTCTGTCTCGCGGGGCAAAAGGCATTTGACCAATTCCTCGTACTGCACTAGGCGCAGCTCGAGGAGGGTCATCATTTTGAACGCCACCCGCGGCTCCTGGCGGATGGCCCGCTCCACGAACACCTTGGGGACCTTCTTCACCCTGCACTGCGTGACGGCCTCCGCGTAGGCCCGCTGCCTGGCCTCACCGGCGAAGGCCAGGTGCCCGAAGATGTCCCAGGTCTTGAGCAGCCGCAAAGTCGCCTCTTTGCTGCCGGAGTAAGGACGGAAGAGCTTCAAAACGCCGGAGGTCAGCACGTACAGCGCGTCGCCGTACTCCCCCTCGCGGTATACAGCGTCCCCCGGCTCGTAGGTCCTGTCGGCGGTGGCGATTCCCATGTCGTCCAAGAGTTGCAGGAGCGCACGGCACTCCTGCTCCTGGAGTTGCGTGTACTCGGGTAGGGAAGTATCAATGTCCAGGGTCATCCCCTCCCTTTAAACCTGCTCCGAAACTGCGCTGATTCTCACGGGCCCTCCGGCCTGAGCGTGCTACATATTGCTACATTGTACATGATGTGGGAGTGTGGACGGGCACCGCTCGTGGGACAGGCCACTTAGATTGAGTTAGAATGCCCTGACGGTTCGCGTTCGAGAGAGGAGACCAGGTGCGAGAGCGGCTAGCGTTCGGGATCCTGATCTTACTCTTGATCTTCCTCTTCGCCTTCACATTCGCCGTCCTGGGCAAAGGCGAGTACGAGCCGGCCCTGCTTACTCTACCCCTCCCGTAAGGCTCTTCGACCCTGCCCTGAGCTAGCCCTCAGCCGGCTCCCAAACCTCTGGCCCGTCTAGCCCGCGCTCCACGGCGATCTCACAGGCCGTCATCTTCGGGTGTCCGCGCAGTAACTGCACCGCACCGCCTCGGCCGTGCGCCCACAAAACCCCTGGGGTTTGTACAGTCGCCGCACTGTGCCTAGCCTCCAGCGTAGGGACGCAAAGCAGACGGAAACCCTACTTAGCTAACCGTTACGCGCCCCCGGCTCGCGTGTTACGGAGACTTCGTAGGTGCCCATCTGGGGATGTCCTCGCAACATTCCGCTTCCTCCGCTTCTACCATGGGCCTTCTTGAATTCATCGCTGTGAACCCACGAGTTAAAGGCTTCTTTGTCTCGCCAGCGTGTGATCACCATAACCTCGTCCGCGCCTTCGGAGCGCAGAACCTCCATGGACACGAACCCGGGGAAATCCTGCACGAAGCCCTGACCGTTCGCGAACCGCTCGACGACCTCGTCGGCCATCCCCTCTCTCACCGGCAGACGGTTAATGACAGCGATCATACAGGACCTCCGGCGTCTCTCATCGTTTCTCCTGGCGGGTCCGAGAGCCGT
>DASQVA010000178.1:0-7216 GCA_035641035.1 Rubrobacter sp.
GGGAGCGGCGGATACTATGCTAGCGTCAGTTCCTGTTCGGAAGCTTCTCCGCCAGCCGGGCGGGGAGCGAATTCTCGTAGCACGGGGGTATCAGGTGTGGGTGTGATCCTCCGTATCCCCAACAAGCTGCTCGAAGAACCACGTGCTGGAGACACGCATCCTCAGTCTGAGTCGAGTACCACTTTACGGCTATGCTGCTGGCTGTTAGTACCACATCACAGAAGACGGCTCTTCTGCAGGTAAGATTTTCAGGAAAGGTGAGTGTCATGGCAGGAGGACAACCTATGTCACAACGGCTTCCTAAAGAGGCTTTCCGGCGCGCCGACGAGACGCCGGACGAGGAGTTCTACCGTGCGCCTCGGCTCGTCACCCATATAGACGACCGCGCGATAACCACCGTCACCCAGCTCTACAGGGAGTTCTTCCCGTCAGGTGGGGAGATCCTGGACTTGATGAGCAGCTGGGTCAGCCACCTGCCGCCCGAGATCGAGTACCGGCGCGTGATCGGGCTGGGCATGAACGAGGTGGAGCTGCGGCGCAACGAGAGGCTCGACTCCTACGTGGTCCAAAACCTTAACACTAATCCCCACCTGCCGTTCGGGGACGCCGAATTCGACGGGGTGGGGATCTGCGTCTCGATCGACTACCTAACCCAGCCCGTGGAGGTGGTACGCGAGGTCGGGCGTGTGTTAAAGGTTGGCGCTCCCACGATCATCACCTTCTCGAACCGTTGCTTTCCGAGCAAGGCTATAGCCGTCTGGCATCGGTTGGACGACCAAGGACACATGCGTCTCGTAGAAGAGTATCTGCGGGAGGCCGGCAACTTTCGAGGCGTCCGCAGCCTGGATCGCAGCCCGCGGCGCATGTTTTCCGATCCACTCTACGCCGTGATCGGTGAGAGCACTGGTCCTGTGTAAGAGCGAGAAAGGAGACGTCTAATGACGAAGCGGGGAGGGAAGTATACCAATTCCGACCTCAGGGAGGGGATCAAGCAGCCCGGCCAGGGGCAGACCGGGCCAGTGGAGCGCCCGCAAGTCCCAAGTCCTTACCTAACAATACGAGAAGCGGGGCGATGGATATGCCGGCGATAAGGTCGAGAGCCTGAAGAACCTCGAGAAGCGGACTGACGAGAGGTGGTAGACCCAAGAGGGCGACTCGCGCCTGGAACGGCGACAGGACGGCCCGATACCTCCCGAAAGAGTTTAGGTGGAACATGAGCGACGAGGAGAAGCGCGAGACCGAGAAGAAGCGTAAAGGTTCCAGACACAGCCACCAGTACGTCACCAATACAGTGGAGGCGACGCAGGCCCGCAAGGGGTCACAGCCCTCGCAGCTCAAGGCCTACGACGGCCTGAGCGTTGAGGACGTATGAGGCCGTAGAGAATGAAGTAAAGAGCCTTTCGAAAGAAGTGATCCGGTAACACCTCGACTACGAATAGCGACACAAGAACCGCAGGTCCCTCGGCGAGTCGCTGGACCACAAGGTATAGGACGCTGGGAACGCAGGCGTGGGCCTCGGCGGCCGCGCCGCGCCATTCGTGCGTGTGTATAGTAGCGACGGCCGGAGGGGGTAAGTGTTTGGACATCGGGTCGTCCCGCCGGGCTTGTTAGATCGGCCAGGCTCTTAGGGTATGATCCGGGGAATGTGGTCGAGAGAAGGTGCACTTTCTGGAGGGCGTGACATGAAAATACCCGGCATGCAATTAATCAAGAAGGCAGAGCAGAAGGGCAACCAAGCCGAGGTGCCGCTGGCGCGAGACCTCGGCCTCGTGGACTTCTTCAAGCTTACCTTCAAGGAGGTTAGCGAGGACCACGTCTCGGCCTTCGCCGGCAACCTCACATACAAAACGCTGTTTGCCATCTTCCCGTTCTTCACCTTTCTGCTCTCGCTCTTGGGGCTCTTCAACGCCACTAGCCTGGTCAACGACATGATCGATTACCTCTCCGGTGTGATGCCTGGGTCGGCCACTCAGTTCATCAAAACCCAACTCCTCTCCATAACCCAGAGCCAGGCGGAGAGCGCGTTTACCTTGGGCGCGATCCTCTCCATCGCGCTCGCCCTCTGGGGCGTCTCCGGCGCTTTTCGCTCCATCATGGAAGCAATGAACGTGATGTACGGGGTGGAGGAGGACAGGCCGTTCTGGAAGGTATACGGCCTCTCCATCTTTATGTCGTTGGCGGTCATTATCCTCATGCTCTCCGCCTTCGGCATAGTAATCTTCGGAGGTTCCGTGGGCGGTGGCCTGGCAGGGGTGATCGGCCTCGGTAACGTATTCGAGACCGCGTGGAGCATCGCGCAGTGGCCGATAGTGGCCTGCATCGTGCTGTTCACCTTCGCCCTGATCTACTTCTTCGCCCCGGCCGCCAAGCAGAAATTTACCTGGATCAGCCCAGGTGCCGTACTGGCCTTCGTCTTCTGGTTGCTCTTCTCGCTGCTCTTCTCATTTTACGTAGGCAATTTCGGGTCGTACAGCGCGAGCTATGGGTCGCTGGCCGGCGTGATCATCCTGATGCTCTACACTTACTACTCGGCCCTGATCATGCTGATAGGAGCCGAGATGAACCAGGTGATCGAGTGGCACATCCCCGGCGGCAAGGACGAAGGTGAGAAGACCCCCGGGGAGGACCGCAAACCCAATGTTCACCGCCTGGCACGCAGCGAGGGCCAAAGCAACGAGACCTCCTAATTCCCGACAAGCCACCCGAAGCGCCCCCGGGTGAGGATCTACGGCCTCGACTTCACGAGCGCCCCCGGCCGCCGCAAGCCCCTTATAGCTCTGCGGTGCACGCTTTCGGATGGCGTCTTGCGCGTCGACGATTCGGAGAAGATGACGGACTTCGCGGGCTTCGAGACCTTTCTGGAGAAACCAGGACCCTGGGTATGCGGCATGGACTTCCCGTTCGGGCAGCCGGGGGACCTCGTCGCGGCGCTCGGCTGGCGCCGCAGTTGGGAGGGATACGTCGACGAGGTCTCCCGGCTTTCGAAACGGGAGTTCGAGAACCTGATACGCGCAGACATGGCGCAGAGGCCGCCGGGCAGCAAGTGGCGCTACCGGCTCGCCGACCGGAGAAGCGGCTCCAGCAGCGCGATGATGCTCTTCCGAGTGCCGGTGGGAAAGATGTTCTACCGCGGGGCGCCGCGCCTGCTCGCCTCGAACGTGCGCGTCGAGCCCTGCCGGCGGAATTGCGACCCGCGCGTGGCTGTCGAGGCCTACCCGGCCGTGGTCGCCCGCCGTTTTCTGGGCCGCTCGGCCTATAAGCGCGACGGTGTGCCGGACACGCCGGAGAGGAGATCCGCCAGGGAGACACTCCTCTCCGGCCTGGTGTCCGAAGCCCTGCTTGAGGCGTACGGCTTCACCGTCGAGATGGACGATTCCTGGAGGGAGAAGTTTGTCGGCGACCCTTCCGCCGACGCCCTCGACTCGTTGCTCTGTGCGGTGCAGGCTGCATGGTCCTACACCCAAAAGGACGAGGGCTGGGGCGTCCCGCCCGAGTGCGACGCGGACGAGGGCTGGATACTCGACCCCGCGTTGTTAGCCGTCTGAAGAGAAGAGGAGCCCGTGTCATACGGAGAGAATTTCCAGCGGGCGCTCGTCTACGCCGCCCGCCTGCACGGCGACCAGTCCCGCAAGGGCACCCGCGTCCCCTACATCACCCACCTGCTCGCCGTGGCGGCCATCGTCGGCGAGAACGGTGGGACCGAGGATGAGGTCGTGGCCGCGCTCTTGCACGACGCCCCGGAGGACCGCGGCGGCGAAGCGCGGCTCAGAGATATACGCCTCCGGTTCGGCCACGCCGTCGCCGAGATCGTGGCCGGCTGCAGCGACACCTACGAGGACCCGAAACCGCCCTGGCGCGAGCGCAAGGAGCGCCACCTGGCCCATCTGGCGGGCGCCTCTGATTCCGTGCGGCTGGTCTCCGCGGCGGACAAGTTGCACAACGCCCGCTCCGTGCTCTCCGACTACCGCGCGGTCGGAGACGTTCTCTGGGACCGCTTCAACGGCGGTAGGGAGGGCACACTTTGGTTCTACCGGGCCGTCGTGGATACGCTCAGAGTCGAACAAAACGATCCCACCGTCGAAGAGATCGGCCGCGTGGTCAGCGAGCTGGAGCGCCTCGCCGGTGGCACCCGAGACCTCGGCCCTTAGAGCACGCCACTACTCTCTGAATGTCCTCGGCGAGCATGGGATGGATGTGTACGCCGCCGTCCCGAATCACCGAGGATGGCGCGGCGGCATTCATCGGGTCCACGTAGACGTGCACCAGCTCTGCACCCGGAGGCCAGAGCACCGCGGCCCCGAGGGTGAGACCGGCGGAGACCTCCGCAACGCTCTTTATGAGACCCTTCCTCTCCCCTATCTCCAGGCCCTACTCTTTTCCTTGGACATGTCGAAGCTCATCGGCCCCCGACGACGATCAGGATGTCGTACGTTGCGTTGTCCGAAGTCCCCACTCCTCCAGGCTCGGGCCGGTTGTGAAACTTGGATCGCAGGGGCTAGGATGCGTTGCGGGCTCTCGCAGGGTCGCCACGATGTTGCTCTAGCGGACGACCACCCCATCGTCGCGCACGATCTCGACGGCGTCCGGGTCGGTGTGGAAGACACGCACCCGCACGCTGGAGGCGGCGAGCAAAAAGCCGAGGACGCCCGCCCGCAGGTCCGTAGGACTGGCGGGCTCAACCCAGCCGACCTCGACGTTCGTGAGATCGGCGTCGGTCGTGACGAAGCGTTGCAGCAAGAGGCTCAAGGGCACTCGCAGGACGAAGGCCAGCACGACGCCGCCCACGATCATGAGGTACAGCCACTGCCCGCCCAGCACGAAGCCGAGGCCTAAGGCGCCGAGGAAGAAGACCGCGGCGAGCAGGTTCGCCGCCACGATGGTCGTGCCGCAGTTGCGGTGGACGGCGAGCCCCTTCTCCCCGTCCCGGAGCCGGCGCAGGGCCTCCCTGGCCGCGCTCTCGACCTCGGCGATGGATCGGACGCCCTGCACGAAGAACCCGTCGTCGGTGGAGAAGCCGTTCAACTTGCGGCCCGGCTCTCTCTCCATCATCACCACGATGGTCGCATGCTCCAGCGCGTGGTTGCGCCTGAGCATCTTGTTGCCCAAGATCGCCCTGAGCTGCCGCGGGTATACGAACAGGCTCCCGACCGCCTGCAACGAAAACAGGATCGGCAGCAGGAACAAGAACATAACAACGAAAAACGCTACAAAAAGAACGAATACTAGGGCCACGGCCTCACCTTCGCGCTAGGTCTCTACGTACCGAAATTATATCCTAGCCGTCAGGTATGAGCCAGAATGTAAAGGCAGCAACCAGCCGGGCAAGACGCTCTCTCCGACGAGGACGCAGTCCTGTCTACGCGCAAGAACTGATGGCTGACCGCTGACACCTGAGGTCTGACGACTATATAGCCACCTCGCCAGGTTCCTCCAACTCGTGCAGCAGCGCGAGCGCGGACAGGGCTACCTTCCGATGTCCTTCGCAGTCCCCCGGTTTGCCCATAGGTAGGTTGTACGCGAAGGGGACGAAGGCGATACGCGGCGCTCGAACGCCATGCTCCATGGCGAGCGTGACGGTAGGAATACCCTGTTCTTCTATGGCGTTGCATACCAGCCCGACGGACCGGTGGCACAGCGGTCAGGAGGGCGTGAGAAGCGCAGCGTCCACCCCGTCTTCTGCCAGCTTGCCGGCGACCTCGGGGGCGGTTTCTTCGGTGAGAAGTGTCGGGTCGTGGATCGCGCCCATGAACGAGAAGTGGCGCGGCCCCAGCTCGCCTACGAGGCCTTCCTCGACCAGGGTGCGCAGGGTCCACAGCGGGAAGACGGCGTCGAGGGCCGTGTCCTCGAGGGGGCGGTAGTAGGCGTGGGTCCAGGTGAGTTTCGTGGCGTCAGCCGGAATCTCGCGGTACGAGCAGTCGCCGGCAGGGTCGTCAATGTCGAAGCGAGCCTGGTCAGACAGGTGAACGCCACCGGTCGTGACGAGCGCGAGACGGCACTCCGAGAGAGGTTTCTTGGGGCGTACGAACGGCGACACAGGCCTACCTACACGTTGAAGCGGACGACCAGGGTGTCGCCGTCCTTGATAAGGTAGTCGCGGCCTTCGAGTCGAACCTTCGCCTCCTCTTTCGCCTTCGGCCACGAGCCGGCGGCGACGATGTCCCGCCAGTCGCCGACCTCGGCCGCGATAAAGCCGCGCTCCATGTCCGTGTGTATGCGCCCGACGGCCCGCCTGACCGCCGAGCCCTCGCGGATGGTCCAAGCGCGGCTCTCCTTCTCCCCGGCGGTAAAGAACGTGACGAGCCCAAGCAGTCGGTACGCGGCCCGCACAAACTCCTCAAAGCCCGTCTTCTCCACCCCGAGCATCGCCAGGTACTCCCGTGCCTCCTCGTCTGAGAGCTCCGCGACTTCGGCCTCCAACCGGGCCGAGAGCCTTACCGCCTCGACCCCCTCGCGCGCCGCCAGCTTCTCAACCCGCGAGCTGTAGCTGTTCCCCTCCGCAATGGACTCATCGTCCACGTTCGCCACGTACAGCGTCGGCTTGGCGGTGATGAGCGTGCCCAGGGCTTCAGCCAGAACCTCAGACCTTGGGTAAGCCCGCGCCGGGCTACCGTCGGAGAGGTGATCGCGCAGCCTCTCCAGTTCCGCTGCCTCGGCCTTGAGCTTCACGCCGCCACCCTTGGCCGCCTTGCTCGTCCGCTCCAACCGCCGCTCGACCGTCGCGAGGTCGGCGAGCAGGAGCTCGGTGTCGATGGTCTCGATGTCACCCTCGGGGTCCACGTTGCCATGGACGTGCACAACGTTATCGTCGTCAAAGCAGCGCACGACGTGCGCTATGGCGTCGCACTCGCGGATGTGCCCGAGGAACTGGTTGCCCAGTCCCTCGCCCGCGCTCGCGCCCCGCACAAGACCGGCGATATCCACAAAGTCCACCGTCGCCGCGACGACACGCTTGCTCCTCATGACCTCCGCCAAGGCGTCCAGGCGCCCGTCCGGCACTACGGCCACCCCGAGGTTAGGGTCGATGGTGGTGAACGGGTAGTTTTGGGACTCGGCCCCAACCCGCGTCAGGCTGTTAAAAACCGTGGACTTGCCGACGTTCGGCAATCCGACTATGCCTACTCTCATAGAGAGAGTGTATCAAATTGTAGCAAGTTTACGGCGCGGGGGGAGGTTTCCTGCGGGGGAGCTCGAAGATACCCGAGACGCCGGCCACGCC
>DASQVA010000179.1:0-25239 GCA_035641035.1 Rubrobacter sp.
AGCGGTGCTTGGGGGCAGCACCGCGAGTCTGTCGCTAGTGGACAAAATCCACATCGTAGCGATGGTCTTCATTTTCATGGCGGCCTTGATAGCGGTCTTCGCGCGAAAGACCTGCGAGGCCGGGAAGGAGGAGCTCGCTAAGCGGCGCGACCGGGTCTGGCTCCCGGTGCTCGGCATTTCCTTTGTGCTCGCCAACGGGCTGTTGATCAGCATGGCGGCGATCACGGGTTGAGACGCGGTTTTCTCCGCCCGCCGGTTTTCACAGGTCAGTGGTGCGAAGAACGGTTGCCGGTCCTCCGTTTCGCTCCTAATTTTTGAGCTTGTGCTGTCAAAGGTCGAGGGGTACAGAGACCGATAGCTTCACCGGCTGAGCTCACGTTGTCGGGAGTAAAAGGTCCTATGCAGGCCAGATTGGCCTGTACCTGAAAACCTTCTGTCTAACGACTCAATCTCGTTCGCCCCCGCCGTACACAAGAACCCTGTAATACTTCTAGGCAAGTATTATGGCTCTCCTGGGGTAGGCAAGCCTATAGAACCGGCCCGCACCTTCATTGCACAAGGGAATTCTCGGGAAGTCTCACGGTAGCAAGATGCAACGGCTTGCTACAGATTTTCGCTACTGGGATTGCTAGCTAGGGTGGTGGACGGAGCAGAGTCATCAAAATGAGGACTCTGCTACCGCGAGCCGAGTCCTCATTTTGATGACTTGCCACATCGAACTTCCGAGAATTCCTGTTTTTCACGCACTTGGGTGAATAGAATCGTGGCGAGGTATCCTAATATGATGGCTGTACGGTCGCACTTGTGCCTATACTGTGGACTTGAGAATCTCACGAAAGGGGAGCATGACATGGCAGAGCAACAACATGGCCGATACTACGCCCAAGAGCTCGCGGTGGACCAGAACGCAAATGTCAGGGAGCAAATTCAGAACGCCCTCGATGAAGGCGATAGGCGCGATTGGCACCTCGTCGGGGTGTCGGACGTGATGGCGGAGCACAGCGTAGTCCTCTTTTGGGACACCGAGAGGCCCAGCTTCGGCATCAGCCACAGATAGCGACTAACTCACACACTAATTCTGCAGTTGGGTGAATAAGGACAAGAAGAGCCGGAGCTGGTGGCCCCGGCCCTCCGGACGGTACCAAAGCTCTAACATCCTTTAGTCTGCCCGGATCAGGGATGGCGCCCAGCTGCAGCATCATGCCCATCATGTCCCAGTTAGCCGAGTTCTCGACGATCCTGCCCTGGGCAATGCGGTTGATGGTTATCCCGGTCCAGCTGAGTTCCTTGTTCGTCGGCTCCACGCCCATGAACGTGCCCCTGTGCGTTCCCTTGGAAGTGCACTTCTCTATTACCCAGATGATGGACCGCTACTCGCACCTCGTGGAGGACATGAGCGGTGACGCTGTGGAAGGGCTGGATGAGTCTTTCGGCTAGCGGGTTGCAGTACGGTTGCAGTACAAGAGGCGCGGTCTAAACGTCGAGCTCCGATTTTATCCTGCAAAATAGGGGGTGACCGACGGGGCTCGAACCCGCGACCTTCGGAGCCACAATCCGATGCTCTGCCTACTGAGCTACGGCCACCACGCGCTCACGAATTCTACCAGCGAAAATGCTCGAAACAAAACGAGGCACAGACGCGACTCAGGATCGTCCATCACCAAGCTGGTGGCCCCGGATGTAAGCTCTGAGGTTTTCAAATGGTATTGGCGTGGAGGATGCACATAGCGTCCGATACCTCGATCTAGAGCTAACTAGCTGGGCTTCATAGGTAAACGAGGGCAGCCTCGCACGTCTCCTTGGCGAGCAGGTCGGGATCGTGGCGCAGCTCTGCCTCGGCATCTTCCGCAAGGAGCACGGCCTCGCGCAGCCGTACCCCGAGCTTCCCCACCTTCTCCCAGTCCACCTCCACCGGCGCGGCCCCCTCGGCCTCGTAGCGGGCGACCAGCTCCTCTGGCAAGCTCCCGGAATGGACGAGCACGTCGGTGACCACAGGCCCTACGTGATCCGTGAGCGCTTTCAGGTGGTCGGAGAGCGCGAAGCCTACGGTCTCCCCCGGCTGGGTCATCACGTTTGCCGCGTAGACCACCGGCCCAGTGAAGCTCGCGAGCGCCTCCTTCACCCCGGCGCCGAGTAAAGCGGGGATGGTGCTGGTGAAGAGGCTGCCAGGGCTCAGGACGACCACGTCCGACCTCTCAATGGCGGAGATCACGCCGGGCGGAGCCGCCGCGCCCGCAGGTTCTACCTCGAGCCTCGCGACCGCCTTGCCGACCTCGCGCACGACGGACTCGCCGCGGGTGACCGTGCCGTCGGCATGCGTCACGATGAGGGTCAGGCTCTCGGTCGCGGCCGGGTAGACGTGGCCCTTTATCCGCAGGAAGCGGGCCGCCTGATCCACCCCCTCGCAGAAGCCCCCGGCCATGTCCGCGAGCGCAGCGATGATGATGTTGCCGACGCTGTGGTCGTAGAGGTCGCCTCCCCCCTCGAATCGGTAGTTGAAGACCTCGGCCAGCTTCTTGCGGCCAGCGAGCGCTACCAGACAATTCCTTACGTCTCCCGGCGGCGCCACCCCAAGTTCCTGCCTGAGACGCCCGCTCGAGCCCCCGTCGTCGGCGACGGTAACGACCGCGGTGAGGTCCCCCACCCTGTCCCGCAAGCCTCGGAGCAACACGGGTAATCCTGTGCCGCCACCGAATGCCACTACCCGGAGGTCCTCGTGTCCACCCATGGGTCTCAGTATAGCGCCGACCGGGGCCAATCGGCGTTAAAGACGAGGAGTGATCAGAGCCGCTGTTGGATCGCTGAGAAGATGTTCGACCGTTGTCGGCTCGGACCTGTTTGCGCCGCTCGGTCGCAGCAGTCACTCCTTCGCACCTGTCTTGTTAGCACTAGATGTGTACGCTTGCCTGGACCACCCGCGGTTTTCGTTTCTACGGATTTCGTTTCTACGGAGATGGCACCATTGTAGGCACCGCGGCTATCCCCCTCCCCCATCTGGTCTGTCGAGCGCGAGGCCACTCCTCCTCGTTCTTCTCGCGCGGTGTATCCTCAACACCCCCGCACGTACTACCCCTTGGCCGCGCGCACGGCTTTCGCGAACTGTCTCGCGTTCTCGACGACCTCGCCGCGGTCGCGACCTTCGATCGACGATGGGGCCAGGGCGCCCCCTGCCCCCACCGCGAAGGCGCCCACCGCAAACCAGTCGTTGATATTTTCGAGGGAGACGCCGCCCGTAGGCACGAAAGGGACGTCAGGGAAGGGACCGCGCAGAGCCTTCAAATAGGACGTCCCGCCCGAGGATCCTGGGAAAAGCTTCACCGCCTGCGCGCCGAGCCTGCGGGCGAGCATGACCTCTGAGGGGGTCAGGACGCCCGGCAATACCAGGAGCCCGGTCCCGAGCATGGCGGGCAAGAGCTTTGGATCGGAGCCCGGGCTGACGAGAAATAACGCCCCGGCCTCGGCGGCTCGCTCCACCTGCTCGTCGGTGGTCACGGTGCCAGCACCGAGTAGGATGCTATCGCCATACTCTTCGTCTAGGTCCCGAATTACGCGAACCGCTTCGGGGGTAGTGAAGGTGATCTCGATACCCAAGACACCGCCCTCGATCAGGGCGCCAACGACTTCTAGTGCGGCCCTGCGCGACTCCCCGCGCACCACAGCCAACAAACCCAGATCTTCGGTTCTTTTCAAGGTTTGGTCAGGCGTCATCGTCTCGTCTCCCTCCTCTATCTCTCGACACTAGGACGGCCTCGCCGCAGCGCGAGCGCTTCCTCGGCTGTGGGAAGCCCTGGCAGATCCCCCGGCACGGTCACGGCGCACGCGCCGCAGGCGTTGGCCATATCCAGACACTCCTCGATACTCCATCTTTGTAGCCGTCCAGACAGGAAACCCGCAACGAACGCGTCACCCGCCCCGACGGTGTCCACCGCGTCCACCCGAAAAGCGTCCCTTTCGAAAACGCCGTCCCCTTCCACTGCGAACGCGCCATTCGCCCCGTGGACGACCACTGTTTCGGCCCGGATGTCCCGCCGGGCCTCCCGGAGAGATTTCGGATCGCTCCCACCGAACAGGAGTTCCGCTTCGCCGTCTGAGAGGAACAGCAGATCAGCGCGGGCGGCGAGAGGCCCTAGGATCTTCTGGGGATCCCGTCCTTTGAGCAGTCGCCACCGGACGTTGGCGTCGAAGGAGACTATTGTGCCACGTTCGTTGGCCGCGGAGAGGAGGCGTTCGATCAGGTCGTAACAACTCTCGGAGAGGGTCGCCGTAATGCCGGTGAGGTGCAAGATTTTTCCGGAGAGCAGGTATTCTAGGTCCACTTCGTCGAAATGCATCCGGCTCGCCGCCGAGCCCGCTCGGTAGTAGTGGACGTGCAGTTGGTTCAAAGCCCGCCACTCCTTGAAGTAAAGGCCAGTAGGAGCCTCGGAATCGAGGCCTGCGCGGGAGACGTCCACCCCTTCTCCCCGCGTGAAAGCCAGGATCTCCTTCCCGAACTCGTCGTCGCCGAGCCGCCCCACCCATCCGGTCCTGTGCCCGAGTCGCGAGAGGCCCACGGCCACGTTTAGTTCGGCCCCGCCCAGGTGCTTGTTGAACCCGCTGACGTACCTAAGAGGACCTCTGGAAACAGGGTCCATTACGATTAACGCTTCTCCTAGGGTCGTCAGTTGCAATGGCTCACTCATCTTACTTTGCGACCTCCCGATGGCAATTCCGAACCGAGTAATACCGCGTTATCATCCCGACGACCGCCGCCGGCGCCCCATGTGGAGCGGCGCGTCCAAGTGCGTCCCTGTATGCGCCCCCAACGAGATTGTCGAGACGTGAACACATCGCTGCATTCCATGTCAAGCATACGTTCGACGCGAACCGGCAGGTTGTCCGGCCAGTGGACCATCCCTCTACGCAGCGGAACACAGATATCGATCCATGCTTTTTCGCTCGGCGTTCGGGATCTGCTAGTACCCACGGCCAACCTCCCTTTCTCTTCAGGCTTTCAGCGCGGGGATCTTACGCTATCTGGGTGTTGCTACCTGCGGCCCGTAACACGAGACAGCTTGGGGCGCCAGCTCCCGCCCAGGCGATCTCGGCGCGCCTCAACCCGAAGGCAGGCGGTAGCAGCAGGACTCCATGCCGGACATCTTTCAGTTTCTATCGCTACCATTTCATACTGGCGCAACTTACGCTTGGGTTGGGCCTTCCGAGCCGGCCGGGTACTCGAGTAGCGGCACCAGCCCCTTATCCCAGTGTTCTAGTATCGACTCGCTCACTCGCCACGCCTCCTCCGCCTCGTCGGCCCGGACAAAGAGGGTAGTGTTGCCTTCTAGAAGGTCGAGAAAGAGGCGTTCGTAGGCTGAGAAAAACTCCTGGGGGGCGAAGGCGGCGCTCAGCTCCAGCTCCTCCAGGTCGAAGGGATCGTAAGGCCCGTTGACGTTCAGATTCAGGACGACCTGGTCCGGCCCCAATCGGAGGCGGAGCACATTGGCCCGAGGCTCGCCCGCCCGCTGGAACGCGAGGTGAGGCACCGGCTTGAAGTGGACGGCGATCTCGCCTCGGAAACTCGAGAGGGCCTTGCCCGCGCGCAACACGAATGGAACCCCCGCCCACCTGAGGTTGTCGATCATGAGCGTGACCTGGGCGAAGGTCTCGGTCTCCCGTTCGTGGTCCACACCCTCCTCGTCGACGTAGGCCGGGATGTGCCTCTCCCCGATCCTGCCCACACCGTAGCGGGCGCGCACGCTGTGGCGTGGTGCCTCCTCCGGGGAGAGGCGCCGGATCGCCCTCAGGACGTCCAGCTTGCGGTCGCGCAGGTTGCGGCGGTGGAGCGCGGTTGGGGCTTCCATCGCGGTGAGGCACAGTAGCTGGAGGAGATGATTCTGGATAAGGTCCTTGAAAGCACCAGCGTTGTCGAAATAGCCGGCCCTGCCCTCCAGCGCCAGGGTCTCCTCCCAGAAGATCTCGACGCGTTCTACATGGTTGCGGTCCCAGAGTGGCTCGAAGATACCGTTGGCGAAGCGCAAACCAATGATCGTGGGGAAAGGCTGCCAGGCGAGGAAGTGGTCGATGCGGAAGATGGCCTTCTCGGGAAGGAACTCGTGCAAGAGCCGGTTAAGCGCCTGGGCCGATTCGAGGTTGACCCCGAAGGGCTTCTCGATGGCGACCCGACTCCCTTCGGGCAGGTTGGCTCGCTTCAGTGCCTCGATCGTTGGGACGAAGACCGCAGGCGGCAGGGCCAGGTAGACGATGATCGGTTCCGTCAGGGGCTCGAGCGCAGAGATTACGCTCTCTGGGTCGGTTACGTCCGCCTGGCGGTACTCGAGGGTCTCCACGGCCATACTCGCGCGGGCGTTCGCCGAGACGCCGCCGGCGTGGCGCTCGAGGTTCTCCATGATCAGGCGGCGAAAGCCGTGCTCGTGGTCCCAACCCCGCCGGTCTACGCCGATGATCTTGATCCCTGGCGGTAGCTTGTCCTCCTCGTAGAGCTTGGCCAGGGCGGGCATGAGGTACCGGGCCGTCAAATCTCCCGTGGCCCCCAAGATCACTATCCGCTTCACGTCCAATCCTCCTCGATCACGGGGGCACTTTGCATCGGCACCCGAAGCCTTACGGGGCTCAGGCACCGAAGGCGTAGCTTTCACCGGCTCCGATCTCCCGGGTCTCGTCGCCGACGCGGACTTCGATGCGCCGGGCAATGCCGTCGCTGTGGGCGGCGACCGTCAGCTTGCTCCCTTCGAGCATCACCTCCAGCGGCGTCCCGCGGAACCGCATGGGGAAAGACAGCCCGTCCAGGTTCCCTACCGGCTTGGGGTCGAAGTGGAGCACCCCGTCGCGGATGACGGTCCCCAGGTAGCCGCGCTGGATAAGGTCGAGCGTCCCGGCCATCACGCCCATGTGGATGCCCTCCTGGGTGGTGCCGCCCTGTACGTCCCCGACGTCGCTCTCGAGCGCCACCATGTACCGCTCCCAAGAGCTCTCTGGGTCGAGTTCGGCCAGGATGCCGGCGTGGGCGATAAAGCTCAAGGTGGAGCCGTGGGAGGTACGGTGGTCGTAGTATTCTACGGTCTCGCGCACCATCTCGGGCGTGTAGTGGTAGCCGAGCCGCTCGAGGAGCCGCTTCAGCTCATCTTCGGGAAACAGGAAAAAGAGCAACACGGCGTCGGCCTGCTTCGTCAGCTTGTACTTGTCCGGGTCGTCGCCTTCGGCCTTCAAGATCCGGTCGAGCCGCTGGATGTTGCCGTATTTCTCACGGTAGTGGTCCCAGTCGAGCTCGACTAGGTCCTCGTACCCCTCGAACTGGCTGATGAGCCCGGCGCCATGGAACGGTACGAACATCTTGTGGCTCATCTCATCCCACGTCTGGATCTCTTCGTCAGTAAGGCCGATCCTCGCGCGCAGGCTCTCACGACGACGTTCGGGGAGCAAATCTAGCACCTTGAGGGCGATCTCGGAGAGCCAGGCGACCATCACGTTGGTATAGGCGTTGTTCCTGAGACCCTCTTCGTCAGAGCCCGGGTACTTCTCGTGAAACTCGTCCGGGCCCATCACGCCGTGGATCTCGTAGCGGTTGCGCTCGGGGTTGAAGTGGGCGATGGAGGCCCAGAAGCGCGCGATCTCGAGCATCATCTCGGCGCCGTGGTCCAGCAAGAACTCGAAGTCCCCCGTCGCCTCATAGTAGCGCCAGACGTTGTAGAAAATGTCCGCGCTTACGTGACGCTGGTTGTGGGAGAGGTCCGGCTCCCACTTCCCCGACTTGGGGTTGAGGTGTACGGTCTGGGTCTCCTCCTGACCGTCGGAGCCACTCTGCCAGGGGAACATCGCTCCCTGGTAGCCCGCCGCACCCGCCGCCGCCTTGGCCTCTTCCATGCGGCGGTAGCGGTACATCAGCAGCTCGCGCGTTATCTCCGGCAGCCGGAAGTTGAGGAACGGGTAGATAAAGAGCTCGTCCCAGAAAATGTGCCCCCGGTAGGCCTCGCCGTTGAGCCCGCGCGCCGGCACCCCGGCGTCTAGATCTGCGGTGTGCGGCGAGCAGACCTGAAGTATGTGGGAGATGTGCAACCGGAGCAGGAGCTGCACCCGGTCGTCTTTAGGGACGCGTACGTCGCAGACATCCCACAGCTCATCCCACGCCCGGGCGTGATGCTCGAATGCTTCGGCGAACGTCCCGTAGCGGCCGACGGCCTTTCCGGCGTTGACTAGCGGCTCGTTTATGGCGGCATCGCGTGAGGTGTAGAAGGCGACCATCTTCTCGACGTGTACGGGCTGCCTCTCCTTGACCTCGAAGGAGAGCACCTGGTGAATGTAGTCCTGCATCTGGTAGAGGTCGCGATCCACGGCGAGCGGGCCTTCATCATCGTAGACGCGGGTTCGGGTCGCCTCGGCGACGTAGATCCGCGACTGGCGGGTCCGAACCTCCAAGGCGATGACCTCGGGGCCGAACGTCCTGGGGGAGACCGGGTCGAGGTGGCGACCTTCGAGGCTCCGGTAGCGGGTGACGCCCGTGTTCGTAACCCGGCCGTCCAGAGCGGAGATCAGCTCCACCTTCCCCGACCAGTTCTCCGGAGTGATAGTCCACAGCATCGCCGCCTGGTGCATGTTGGCCATGCTGACAAAGCGGCGGGTCTCGAACGTCGTCTCGCGGCCCGCCCGGTCGCGGATGCGCTGGGCACGCACTAGCGTGGCGTTGCGGACGTCGTACTCGTGGCGGTAGGAGAGCAGCTCGACGTTGTCCATGCCTATGGCCTCTTCGCCCTCGATCCGAATCTCTAGCAAGAGCCAGTTCGGGAGGTTAACCAGATCCTCGTTGAGGACCGGCACCCCGGCCATGATCGTCGTCTCCCGGTTGAATCCACCGTGGGTGTAGGTGCCAGGGTAGCTCACCCCGTCGGCCTCGGCCCATGACAGGGCACCCCGCGTGCAGAAATAGCCGTTGCCGGTGGAGGTCAACGCCTCGCGCAGCCCTTCCTGTTCGGGCTCGAAGGAGTCGTAGGCAAGGGTCCAGTTCGTCACGGAGATCCTCCTTAATTCAAGTCTCGATACGGTTTCGCACTAGTGCGACCCGAAGAGCAACTGCTTCTTGCCGGCGCAGCATACGAAGGCGTCGCCGTCGGGGAGCGCCACGTGGCAGGGTCCTAGAGAGGCCGCGGAAGAATTCCCGTCGGCGGAGTGGCAGATATTGCAGCACCTGGAGGCATCCAGAAGGCCTATCTCTCCCAGCTCCTCGCATCCCCTACCGCTCGCCCCGGTGCTCCTGATGACGCCTAGCATAAGGTCTCTCCTCTCATGTCGAACCCCTCTCGTGGCACCACCTGCCCGACCGCCTCCGCCCGCGACGTCAGCGCCCCAGCGCGTTCAAGAAGCGTTCCACCTCCCGCACGTCGTGGAGGACGTAGTCGGCTGCGGTCGTCCGGTCAGCCACCTCAGGGTCGTCGGCGCGACCGACGAAGATGCCGATACCCCTAGGCGATGCCCCCACCAATGCCTCGAAGGCGTGCTCGTCGGTTAAGTCGTCGCCCAGGTACATCGGCGCCACGTCGTCGCCGTCGAGGCCGAGCGCCTCAAGCAGGTAGAGAACGGCCTTCCCCTTATCCCAGTCGATCTTGGGTTGTACCTCGTAGACCATCTTGCCGGGCGTCACCTTCAGCTCGTCAGGGTGCTCGGCGAGAATCCCCTCGACGACCCGTCCCACCCTCGACCGCTCGTCCTCGGAGACGAGCCGGTAGTGGGCGGCGACGGACGACTTCTTCGGCTCGACGAGGGCGCCCTCTACCCCGCCCAGCTCCTCACGTAGGCGCGTCTCGACACCTTGGAGCAGCCGCGCAAAACTCTCGCCTTCTTCGCGCTGGATCTCCCCGCCTGTGGGGCTCCAGATATCGAAGCCGTGGCTGCCGGCGACGATCAGGTCGTCCACACCCATGAGCTCCTGCACCACTCGTCTGTCGCGTCCGCTGACCACGCACACGGGACAACGCCCGGCCAGTCCCCGGACGGCGTCGCTCATGCTCTCGGAGATGAGCGCGTCCTCGGGCCGGTCGACGATCGGGGTCAGCGTGCCGTCGTAGTCGAGGAAGACGGCCGGCCGCCTCCCCGCCAAGTCCTGGGCGAGCCGGTCGCCGTCCTCGAGCGCGTGCGGCAGATCGCCGATTTGCCTGGCCATCGCCTACTCCCCTCTCACGTCAGACGCTTGGAGGGACCGAGCACGTACTCGCCATCTTCGCCCCGGGCGAGCGCGGCCGCACCGAGCACGCCGGATTCCGGACCCAGGGTCGCCTCCATTATCTCGACCAGGTCACGCGAAGGGGAGCGGGCTCTCAGGTGCACCTCCCTACGGGCGGGTCTCAGGATGAGCTCACCCGCCCGGGAAGCGCCGCCGCCAACCGGGATCACCTCCGGATTGAAGATATTCACGAACCCCGCCAGGCCGATACCTAGCCACCGCCCGGTCTCTTCCAGGACCGAGATTGACGCCTCGTCCCCCTCTTGGGCGAGCCTGGTCACATCCTCCCCGAGCACCTCCCTCTCGATGGCGAGCCGACCCAACGCCGAGCCCGGCCGATCGTTGGCGACCTCCCGCGCCCGGCGCCGGATGGCGGTGCCTGAGGCGAGCGCTTCAAGGCAGCCGTGGTTGCCGCAACCGCAGCGTGGTCCGGTGGCGTCGATGGTGACGTGTCCCAACTCCCCGCCCGCCCCCTGGGCGCCCCTCAGGAGTACCCCGTGGGTGATGACCCCGCCGCCGACCCCGGTCCCGAGGGTTATGAAGACTTGGTGCTCGACGTTTTTTCCGGCTCCATAGCGGAACTCGCCCCAGGCCGCGGCGTTCGCGTCGTTCTCCACCGTAACCGACAGATCGATGCGGCGTCCTATCTCCTCATCCAGGCGGATGTTCTCTATCGCGTGCAGGTTGGGCGCGAAGACGACCTTGTTCTCCGCGGCCAGGATAAGGCCCGGAACTGCCAGGCACACGCCGCCTACTTCGAAGCCGTCCTTCACCTCCATAATGGCGCGGGCTATGGTCTCTATGAGCCGGTTCGGCGGGACGGCTTGGGTAGGGTACCTGACCTCGTTGAGGATTTTCCCCTCCGGGGAAACCACCGCGGCGGCGATCTTCGTCCCCCCCACGTCCACCCCAATGGCGTTCATCCCTTACCTCCTTATCCCTCCGGGGCTTTCGCTCTACCCCTTCAGCGCGGCCGCCACCCCAACGCAAACCTTGCCGCCGCTGTAGCGCGGGTCGCGTGCGGCGAGCCGGGTCCCTGACCCCTTCCCGGTCAACTCTTGAAGAGAACTATCACTTGTCCTTTCGCTCCAGGCGACCTTCGGCGAGCGCGTCGAGGGAGACGTCGTCCAGGCTCGTGACGACCAGGTCAGCGTTCGCGGCGGCCAGAAGCTCCTCGTCATCGGCCCGCGCGAGGCCCAGGGCCGCCATGTTGCCCGCCTTCGCCGCCTGCACGCCGTTCGCAGCGTCCTCGACGACGAAGCAGTCCCCCGGCGAGAGGTCGAGTTCCTCTGCCGCGGTCAAGAAGATCTCCGGGTGCGGCTTGCCCTGCTCGAAGTCGCGCCCGCTGACGTTCGCGTCCAGGGTATCGAGCAGGGTATAGCCGGACCGCACGAAGTCGTAACTCAGGCCCTCCTCTTCGACGAACTCGTTCAGACGTATCCTCTCCAGGAAAGCGTTTGCGTTCTTGGAGGAGGAAGCCGCCGCTATACGTAAGCCCGCGTCCTTGACCGCGAGCACGAAGCGCAGCGCGTCGGGGTAGGCGTGGAACTGGCTGGCCTCGATCAACTCTACTATCATCACCTGCTTGCGGTCGCCGTACTCCCGGGCATGCTGCTCGGGCTCCGGCACACCGAAGTGCTCCAGCACTGCCTGCGCGCCCGCGTAGCGCGGCTTGCCGGACATGACCCTCTGATAGACGTCAGGCGTGAACCTCTCAGGAGCATACGATGTCTGGGGACGTATGTCGCTCCACTCGTTCTCCATAAGCTGACGCAGACCCTCACGCCAAGCTTGCTCATGCGGCGAGTCGACCAGCACGCCGTCCACGTCGAAGATCGCGCCACGAAAACTCATATGCTCACCTCTCTAACTAGCGCACGCGGCTGTTGGCGACCTGCACGCCGCGGAAATCGGCCTCTATCTCCTCCAGGGTTTTTCCTTTGGTCTCCGGCACCCTGAAGTAAACGAAGAACCACGCCACGATGCCCAGGGCCGCGAACAACCAGAACGAGCCGGCGCCCCCCAACGTTGCGAGCAAGACCGGGAACGACAGCGCGACGAGCCAGTTAGAGCCCCAGTTCGCCAAGGAGGCCACGCTCATGGCCTTGCCACGGATGTTCAAAGGGTAGATCTCAGAGATCATGAGCCAAAAGACTGGCCCAAGGCTTATCGCGAACGAGGCTATGTACAACCCCAAACACACGGTCGCCAGCAGCCCCGCCGCGCCCCCGGAGCCCCCGGTTGCGAAGACCACGCCAAGGAGGGCGAGGCTCACAATCATACCGATGAGCCCGATGATGAGTAGCGGTCTGCGCCCCGCCCGGTCGATGATTCGGACAGCGAGGATCGTGAACCCGACATTCACCACGCCCACACCGAGGGCGGTGGCCGCGATGGCTCCCCCTTCGGAGAAGCCAACGCCCTGCAGGATCGTGGGCGCGTAATAGATCACGGTGTTAATGCCGGTTATCTGCTGGAAGATTGCTAGCCCAATACCTATTATCAGGGCGGGTCTCACGTAGGGGGACAAAAGCTCCGCGTAGCCTACTCGTTCCCGCTCCTGCTCCCGCTCCGCGCGCTTTATCTCCTCCATCTCCCGAAACTCCAGCTCTATTTCCTGCTGGCTTCGGGAGCGGCCAAGTACGGCTCGAGCCTTCTCCGTCTGGCCCCGATTGAAAAGCCAGCGCGGGCTCTCCGGCAACCTGAACATACCGATCCCCAGAATGAGGGCCGGTATTAGCGCGACGCCGAACATGTAGCGCCAACCCTCGATGGGCGTGAAGATGACGCCCACTATGTAAGAAGCGAGGATGCCAATGGTGATCATGAGCTGGTTTAGCGAGACCAGCGCCCCCCGGCGGTCCGCCGGGGCTATCTCGGCGATGTACAGCGGCACGATCATCGACGCGAGTCCAACCCCCAAACCGAGCAGGAAGCGACCAACGACTATGAACGCCACGCTGGGTGCGAAGGCCACGGCCAAGGCTCCCAGCCCGAAGATAATGGCGGCAAGGAGGACGGCGGGCCTGCGGCCGAAGCGGTCGGAGAGCGGACCGCCCGAGATCGCCCCGACCACCGCCCCGACCAGCAAGGTGCTGACGATGATGCCCTCCAGGAAGGGCGAGAGCGGAGCAAAATCTTCCCTTATGAACAACAAAGCGCCAGAGATCACACCCGTGTCGTAGCCGAAGAGCAACCCGCCCGTGGCCGTAATCGCAGCTGCGGTATTTACGAACTTTCTCCGGCTAGCTGCATCACCGATGTCGGTGTTTCCCACAGACATATTCCCTCACCTTCTCAGCTTTACGTCCCAGGCGGCCTCACGCACTACTCGCAGCGCGCTTTAGTCATAAACCACCGCTTCTCCTTTCCACTGCGTCCGAGTATGGACGACCTAACCAAGAGATTATGTAGCATATTCCACAAATAATCTATGTGCTTTAAATTTACTATTACCTGACAGATTACCTACCGTGGTTGACGGGGCGCTTGCGCACAGCTTGTCTGCATACTTGATCGCTCCCTTCCGTACTGTTCTGCATCGCAGTACAGATTCTCCCATGGTGCGGGACACTAGCAGGGAATTGAGTTTGTGTCAACCGTATCGTGGGACAGATCTTGTTCTGGTTGACCGGGACGACCCGCATCGCGGGACACGAGGGGAGACAACGGGTAAAATTGAATGCATCCTTCGGCGAGGACCAAGCGCGGCTCGCAGCGAAAAGGGTGAGCATTGGATCGAAACGGGAAGTCCATGGGGGTTCAGGTCATCGCCCGCGCCGCCGATGTCTTACGGGCGCTCGAAGTCGAGCCCGGCGGCCTGAGTCTCGCGAAGATCGCCCAGCGCGTGGAGTCGCCGCGCTCGACCGTCCATCGTATCGTCACCGCGCTCGAAGCCGAGTCGTTGGTGGCCCCGGCCTCGCCTAGCGGCGGCTACCGTCTAGGGCCGGAGCTCGCGCGGTTCGCGACCTCCGCGGGCGGAGAACTCAGGGAGTCAGTACGCCCCGCTATCGAGCGGCTCCGGTAGAAGCCGACGGGACGGTCGATTTAGCTGTATTAAACAGGGATCGTGTCTTCTTCATCGACCAGGTGACAGCCCCGCATCGCCTGCAGACCCTCTCTGCGGTCCGGGTGTCTCTACCGGCACACTGCACCGCGATCGGGAAGGCGCTGCTCGCCGGCCTCACCGACGAGCAGGTCGAGAGGCTGTTGCCCAAGCGTCTACCTGCGGAGACAGCAAACACAATCACCCACCCTGACGAGCTGCTCGCCGACCTAGCGCGGGTGAGGGCAATCGGGGTGGCCTACGACCGCGAAAAGCTCACGATCGGTATCTCCGCGGTTGGCGCGGAGATCCGCGGCGCCAGCGGCGTCGTCGCGGCGCTCAGCATCCCCGTGCCTACGGCCCGGTTCGGTGGCCAAGAGGAGTACCTTGCCGAGATGCTGCTTAGGACCTGTGCCGAGATAAGCGCCACACACTGCGCCCACGGGCACTTGGGCTCCTGAGCTTTCGCTCTCGACGTTTGCTGGGGAACAGCGCTAGGTGAGAACGTCACAAGGCCAGCAGTTGCGCCTTCGCGTCATACAGGTGGTCTGCGTTGTGGTGCTGCTTCGCAGTCCTCGACGGGCTGCTGGAGCAAGACACGAGTTTTACCCCTCGACAGGCGACCGGCAACGCCCGCGACGACGCCGAAGACCTGCTCTTCTGGCTTTTTCCACCTGTGGGCTAACAGTTCTGCCCCCCAGACTATTTAGGGCCGCAGGCAACGGTGTTTACGATAAGACGGCGAAGTAAAAAACTCTGCATATGGCCTCGTCCACAACCGCACCGCCTTCGGACTACTCGCGGAGCACTGGAACGCCGTGTCGCACGTGGTTGGTCCCTTCAGCACGCGACCAACTGGGCAACGTACTGTAACAGTTCAGCAACAGTTAGGTAACACGCCCCAAAAGCGCGGTGAGACCCCTTGTGTGCCGCACGAGAGGTGCTAGATTAGTCTCTAGTATATGTGACAGGCATATAGTTAAGCGAGTAGGTTCGGAGGGAGGTGTGATGGCTATCTATGGGGCTTTAGCCGTTGCGAGGCAACAAGGATTTTCGGCAGTTCGCGCTAACGCGGAGCGAGCATCCGGGCGGTTGCGTGCGGGCATGTGGCCGGTCGTGCAGACGGCCGTCGCAGCGACCCTGGCCTGGTCCGTAGCAGCGCTGATACTGGGGCACGATCGGCCCTTTGTGGCGGCTATAGCGGCCGTGATCTCGATCGGTGCGGTTGCCGGGCAGACGCTGAAGAGGGCGGTCGAGTGGATCTTGGGGGTCGCCGTGGGGCTTGCGGTCGCGGACCTCATTATGCTCGCTATAGGAACGGGGCCCATTCAAACCGGGGTCATGGTGGGCTTGGCGATGACGGTCGCGCTCTTGATCCGGGGCGGGATCATGTTCTGGACCGAGGCTGGCGTCTCAGCTCTGCTCGTCGCCGGGCTCGATCCCTCGACTCATGGCGTGTCACCTGATAGATTTCTGGAGGCACTCGTCGGCGGCGGCGTGGCTTTGGCCGTAAGCGCGACCTTCCCGAGTAATCCGAGCCTGCGCGCCAAGCTGGCGGCGCGGCCCGTTTTGGAAGACCTCGCCACTACTCTCAGGGACATAGCTGCTGCCCTAATCGGCGGAGATCTAGAGCTGGCCCAGAGAGCGCTCTCCGAAGCACGGCGCATTGACGCTCCGGTGGAGCAACTGCGGGAGGCGCTCGACGGCGGGTACCAGATCGCACGGTTCTCCCCACCACGTAGGCGACATCTTGGGCACCTGGGTTACTATGCCATCGCGACCGACCAGCTCGATCTGGCCACGCGCAACACTCGCGTACTCGCCCGCGACGCCGTCACGCTGGTGCGTGCTAAAGGAGCTGCGTCTGGAGAACTGGCCGAGGCTATCCTAGAGCTCGCCCTCGCGGTGGAGGCCCTTGCCGGGTATCTGGAGCAACCGAACCACCCACTCGACGTTCGCCAGTTCGCGCTTGGGGCCGCAGGCGAAGCGATGTCCGTGCTCGAGTGGAGCAACGACCTAGAGACCAGTGCGCTTGTCGCTCAGATTCGGTCGACGGCTCTTGACCTGTTGCAAGCCGCCGGTATGAAGTCCTCCGAAGCCCTTGAGGCGCTCGGCTAAAGTCCGCGCTCCGCCAATCGCGGTAGATGTGTTGGCGGACTCCTCTGCTTCCAAGGGTGCCCAACGAGCCCACCCAACGTCCTAGCAGCTTAGCGGCTGCAAGCCGCCCGATCCCCGCGATCATAAGAAAAGCCGGAGGCTGTCATTCAAGCAGTGCTCGGACACCATTTCACGCGGCCTGCATCGCCGGTCGTTAAGGGCGACGAGCGAGGTGTCAGCCCCCAGATCTTAGAAGTAGTAGTCCTCGTCAGGGTCTTCGGCGGTATTTCCGATTTATTTGAGGTCTCCTTCGGCTCATTATGCGTAGTACTCATGCTTGCCAGGGACGGGCATGGTGAGTCTCTTGAACCGGCTCCAGGTAGGGTCGTAGCACTCGCGAAAATCCTCAGTCATGCTCTGAGTGTAGGCAGTCGCCCAGAGTGAGGACCGTAACGCCGATAGAGCCCAGCAGGTCTGCAGTTCCCTCGTCGCCTTCGCTCGCGCAGCTGGTGATGTCGCCCGCTGCGATGACGGTCGGCGTGTCCTGCTTGAGCGGGCATCCTTCCGGCCGCACCCACCCAAGTAAACGTTCATCACGAATCAAGGCGATGATCCTGATGGGTGTGACCTCCGAGCATCGTACACGGTTTTCACCGAGCGGCTGAGAGTTCGACTCTAACCAATTGCGAGCAAAGAGGTGAGTGTTCGGCCGCCTAATATACTAGTATGAGAGTTATACTATGAATGGAGTGTAGAGGAAATTATGGTACTTGCAATCTATACGAAGACCATCGTTCGGGCCCTGCTTATAGCGGTGCTGTTCATCACCTTAGCAGGCCTCGCCGCTAGATTTGCTCTGTACATGTGGGGTGAAGTAGAGCTTCTACAGCCACTGAGATTGTTCGATGTAGGCGAGGAAAGAAGCATCCCTACGTGGTTTGAGTCGACCCAGTTTCTGCTGTGTTCGATCCTCCTCGCCGTAGTCACGGTCGCCAAGAAACAACGCAGCGACCGGTATAGCTTGCACTGGGGTGTTCTTTCCATCATCCTTTTACTCTTGTCTCTAGACGAAGTAGCGTCGATACACGAGGCAATAGGTCAAGAAACTGAACGCTTGTTGCATAGCATCACGGGCTTCACCGCCAGTGGCGCTATTTCTTTCTTCTGGGTGGTACCCGGTGCTGCCTTCGTATTTATTGTCCTGCTGGCATATCTAAAGTTTCTCGCTCATCTTCCTCAGACCACTCGACGCTTATTCCTCTTTGCCGGAGCCCTCTTCGTGCTGGGCGCTCTCGGTATAGAGATGCTCACTGCACAAGTAGTGTCCTCCTCCGGCGGGATAGCTAATTGGGTAGTGTCGTTCTCCGGTGGCATAGTCGATCGGGGGAGTGCAAGTGCCATTCCGACGATTCTCAAGGGTTTGCAAACTTCCGTAGAAGAGATGTTCGAAATGCTAGGCCTCACGGCATTCGTCTACGCGCTGTTAGCTTACATACGCTCCTACGTGGAAGATATTAGCGTACGAGTTCGCTTCGACAAGTCTGGCTGAAGTATGAGGCCGGGATAGCGGCGTGGCCTCAGTTGTTAATATAGCCCCCTTTGAAGACGGACTTCGGGTCGAACTTGCAACCGAAATGGTAGACGCCGATAGAGCGTGTAAAATGGCATGCGTCAAGACGGAAGGGGAAGCGTATTGAGGGCTATCGAGGAGCGGTTGAGACCACACCTGGACGAAAATTTCGCCTCCCTGTGGCTCGAAAAGTGGATCCAGATTCATGCGGGCGGGCACCCCGCCGTCTTTTTCCCTTTGTATCGTCTGTTGCGCACACGTAAGGATCTCTCGCGCGCCGTAACCCCAGAGACGCAAGTGGTTATAGAAGGATTTCCAAGGTCGGGCAATTCGTTTGCCAGAAGGGCCTTCATTATGGCGCAAGACGAGAGGTTCGATGTAAAGCGCATCGCTCATCATCTTCACGTTCCGGCGCAAGTAGTTCGGGCGGCAGAGTGGCAAATACCTACCCTGGTGCTTATTCGAGTGCCCAGAGATGCCGTACTGTCCTTGGTCATACGGGACCCGATATCCGTGGACCAGGCTCTCAGATACTACGTATCTTTCTACAAGACCGTTGAGAAGTACCGCGATGCGTACGTCTTGGGACGTTTCGAGGAGGTAACCGAGGACTTCGGGCAGGTTATCAAACGCTTAAACGACAAGTTTGGGACCACGTTCTCCCTGTTTCGCCACGACGAAGAGAACGTTAGAAAAGTGTTTGCGGGCATGGAAACACAGGCTAGAAAAAAGTACGGCGAGAAGCTATCGGAACGCAAGGTTCAACGCCCCTCCGCCGTCAGGGAGAGAATGAAACACGAAATGGAATACGGTTTGGAGAACCCAAAACGAAAAAAGCTGATCGCCGAGGCCGAGGCGGTATACGATCGCTTGACAAATCCAGTGCGCAAACCGGCATCAGGGAGGTAACAACCTCTGCCCAGAGACGCTACACGTCGAACCTGGTGCCCCTAACGAACACCGAGGCGCCGTATTAAGATGGCGCCGGAGGTAGCCGAGTTACCGATGAGGTAGCGCCCCTACAGGCGGTAGGGCTCGAGCAGTGGCTGGCGCAGCCACTGGGGATGTCCGCGTTTGTCGTTACCTCAGTGCTGTGCTGGGCGTTGTTGGCCTCGTCGCTGCCGAGTTGTGGAGGCTCAAGCGGTGGAACCCGTGGCTGATCGTCATTGTTTGCGTGGTGGGCATCCTCTCGGCTGCGCCGCGGCTCACCGAGGCACCGAATGCACTGCTGCGGATCCTGGCGACGTGCGGAGTCGTGGGCGGCGCCTTGATATTCTTGCTAGTGGTGCTGCCTAACTTGCGGCGGGCGTACACCTAACACTAGCCTCCTCCTTAGCGACTTTGACCGAGAACCAGGCGTTGGCGAAGGTCGCAGAATATTCCTTCCACGCACTCGGATGAAGAAGGAAAATATCAACATGAGCGACGCGGCGCCTGGCGACGCTGGTTAACCTCGATGCGAGGAGCGGCGAGAGAAAGGAGCGGCAAGGTGGACCAGTCGCAGGTACCCAATCTCGAGAGGATGGACGAACAGCAGGTGCATCGCTTCCTCGAGGGGAGGATGTCCGACTTGGGCGCCGACTCTGGCTACGAGGTGCGCCACGAGGACTTCGTGATAGAGATGCCCTAGTCGGGAGAGAAAGCTGACAGATCTACGAATAGCCGTGGGAGTAGGGGCTCAATGGCGAACTTCGGAGAACCTCGTACACTCAAACTTCGTAGAAACCCCTTCCGAGACTGTTTGAAAATTCTCGAGTGACCCCAAACCCGAGGCTCACGAACCAACCAATGGGACGAATGTGCATCATTGTTCGCTTCTTGGCCACCAAGATCTCACGATCCAGAAGCCTTACAGCCATTTTTCAAACAGTCTCTCCAAGCACGCGAGTGAACAAAGCACCGGAGCCAGTGGTGGCCTCGCGCTCCTTCAGCGAATAACATGGTCGTCAACATGTGTCGATGGTTTAGGGAAAGCACAAGAAGTGTATGAGGAACTGCTCTCTGTTAAGGGGGTTGTCGACCTCTCACCGCCGAGGGCGCTCCACAAAGCTCGGGATTTTTTGGCGCTCCAAGGCTACGTGATCGTAAGCCAAACCGCCACCACGTTCACGGTGGAACGGCGGGGTGAGGAACATGCAATCGGGGTGAGCGGTGCTCCGAGGCTGGTGGTCATGGCCGTGCCCCAACCGGAAGGCGGTGTGAAGATAAAGGTGGTGGGTACGGACCTCGAACGTGTGCGCGAGCGGCAAGGGCTGTGGGCGTTGTGGGCGGAGGGTCTACCCGCGAGAGGGCCCGTGCCGAAAAGACGGATCAAGGTCGTCGCGGCTAAGGGAGTCGGAGGAGGCTTCTGGCGCTCCTTGCGCAGAAGTATAAGAGGTTTGTTTACTCAGGGCGTGCTGTTTGTGGTAGCTGCACTTTCGATGCTCCTCCGCCGCTAACGCAGAACGTCGTAGAAGGGAGTTCTCTGACGTTGGATGAACAAGAGGCTGCGCGTCCATCGGCTTTCCCTTCGGCCCCGCCTTACGGGGCGTTGAAGGATGGAGGCTTTCGTGCGAATCAAGTGCGAAACCCTCCATCATGCAAGCGATTGGTAATCAAGCGGTTATCATTGTTTCTCGTGTGAGGTCCATAAAAACACGAGCAGGGCCGAAAGCGTCAGGGTTCATCCCCTTCCCTGCCCAGCGCCGTCGCAATCCTTTTTACTAAGTGCCGATGGTTTTTGGATGGACTTAGGCTGAATGGGCTCAAGCGGGAAGCGAACGTCCGAGAACTCCCTATACACAAGAAGTTCACAGAGCAATGCGCTGCCCAGGTCAGCTGGTGTGGGAAGCACCGCAGGAAGGTGGAGGCTCTAGTCTTCCTCTAGGAGGCTCTGCCCACGTTGAGGATGGTCGGAATCCCCAACCCCACGAAGATCCGACCCTCGCCTGTCCCCGCCTTAGAGCGCGAGCGAGGTCAGGATAGAGACGAGCGTACCTTCGAGGTTGATCCCCTCGCCAACATTCGCGATCTAACTTCTCCTTGTAGATTCGTTAAACGTCTTCTACCCAGTGGATATTCCCGTTAATCGGAAGGGAACCACATCGCATCCCGCACCAAGGCCGGTATTTCAAGCATTCTTCCACAAACTCTGATGATTAGAGGTTCACTCGAGTGATTAGCGGTTCAGGAGAGCCGCCATTTAGGTTGGATTAGCTTCGTCCGACTGTCCCGGTTCTGGGATGCCGTCGAGCTGTTGCATCATGCCCATGTCGTCTCTCACCCCCAAGGTCGACAGCAATGCCTTGCAGAAAGCGCACGACATGCATGTGATCCTGTCGCACCGAGCGTCCGGTTAGGGGAATACCAATTAATGGTCCTTGATGGGTACCACTCGTGGTCAAACGGTCACACCACGGTGTCCCCTTCGGTAACCAGCTCCTCGATCGTGAAACGCAGGTCACCGAAGGCCGTGCGCAGCACACTGGCCAGCCCTTGCATCGACTCGGGGCCGCGAGGCTACCAAGAGGAGACCTCAGCCCTCCTCCCGGCGAAGATCGCCCCGGCGCTGAGGCTCCTCTAAGAGGCTACTCTAAGTAGCGCGCCGTGTGGTGTCGTCCTCTACGTCTATCTCCTCACGCCTTACGTCCTCCTCCACAACCTCTGTGTCCTCTACCACGTCCTTCTTGATCCTTACCTCTTCCTTGGCCACCACACGCTTGCCGACAACGACCTCCTCCTCGGTGACCGGCACCACCACCTCATCCTCGCCTATCTGGGCCTCCGTAGCCTCCCCACTGACCGGCACCCGCTCCACGGAGACCTCCTCGCGGCGGGTGGGCACCTCTATGCGCTCGCGATCGACTCTCACGCGCTTACGCACCCTCATGGCGCCGGCCTCGCGCTCACGGGTGCCGGCGACCAGCTCCTCCTCGCTCCTCTGCACCCTAAGCTCGTCCCGGTCGCTCACGTTGGCCCGCCCTTCGGCAACGTCCGTGGCCTCGGTGGTTCCCTCGGCGTAGTAGGATCCGTAGGAGCGGTACGAGCCGGTCTCGGCGGTCCGCTGGAGGCCGTAGTAGGAGTAGGCCTCCTCCTCGAACTCGGGGGTGATCTCGCGCTCGTCGTCGAAGGTCGGGCCGTTTTTGGCGGTCTCCTTGTCGGTCGCGATCGTTATCGTCTGTCTCTCTTCGTCGACGGTGGCCAGCTCGAACGGGATCAGGGTGGACCTGGTGCCCAAGAAGCCCAGCTTCACCCCCATGTACTCGGGCTGGTCGCTCTCGTCGAGGAACAGGTCGTCGAGCTTGCCCATCTTCTGGCCGCTCCGGTCGTAGACGGTATAGTCGGCGAATTGGTTTCCTATCGCGGTGAACCTGTCGCTGCGCCCTTGCATGCTTGCCTCCAATTTAGGTAACACCCTGCCTCTGTATTTAGAGGACGTTTCAAAACCTGTCAGCCGCTCCTCACGTTGTGGAAGCCGCCCGGGCAACTTGGCCTACCGATAGAACGATCTGAGGTTCGCCGCTGCCATGCCAGTTGCCAGTGAAGCGGTTGAAACACGCTCTAAGACCTACCCGCTTAGTGGAACTCTAAACAAGTCCGCGGAGCGCTCCACGGTTTGGGCTAGGCAGAGTGTCTGCGAAGGAGCCCACTGAGCGTCTATCATAGAACCCCCTACGCCGAAGTTCTGAGAACGCCCCTTCCCACGCACTCCTTAGGTGAATAAGGCCAACAAGAAATGAAAGGAGCGGGGTTCCTCAGAGAACGAGGGTACGTATCACGAACAGTCCTGCCAGAGACATCAGCTCCCCAGAGCTGAAGATGTAGCCAGACACGCCGTCGCCGCACTTCGTGCGGTTGGGGTGAACCTAAGAAGCCAACCTCCTCCTGAAACATCCATCGGCCAACTGGATGCGGTCTCCTTTGGCGATCCGTTCGGCTATGACATTCGCCGCCGAGACTTGAGGAACTGGGGCAAACAAGACGAGCTAGACGGCGGAGAACGAGAAGGTCCGACCACCGACAAACGCGAGGAGCTCAGGCGGCTCAGGCGTGAGGTGAAGGTTCTGCGCCAGGAGAAAGAGATCCTAAAGAAAGCGGCCACCTTCCCCACCAGGGAGGAGGCCGAGGTCGGTGAACCCGTTCCGGTTCATCGCCGCCTGATAGCTTTTGGTTGTGAAGACCTAAGGTGACGGTGTCCGAGATTTCTCACGCTTTCGCCAGGTCCCGCCGCTCGTACTTACCCTAGCGCACACGAGGGTAGGGACGGGGCGCTGAGAAGCCAAGTGAACTATCTTTAGTCCTTCCTCTTGCTACCAACGGCATTGAAGTCAGCCTTTTGGTCGATGCGCTTAGCACTGCGCCTCAAGTAGAGTGCTCGAAGATAGGTAGAGGTCAAAACGTTCGCTCTAGGCTTGGGCACCGGGAGCCGAGAGAGCCAGTGGTTAAACCGGCTACCGGAGGTTATGATGCCCTCGGTAGACGCTTTACTGTTTTACGGAGGATCATCCAACAGAGGAACACGGTTATGGGAAGGATGTGCCATCTGGCCGATGTGCCTGACCCGAGCGAGACTTATTCTGCGATCGTTGCCTGAATCAAGAGAGGGAGCGCAAAGGGTCTTTCATAGATGGTTCTAAGTCGCAGGTTTTGGGTGCGCTCGGTAGCGCTCGTCGGCGTGATCCTCATGCTAACGGGCGTAGGCTTCAGTCAACAACTCTCCTTTAGGCCGCATCCCAAGTGCCCACAGGGCACGACCGCCGCAAAAACGCAAAGCAAGCTGTGGTTCAACGACGGCGCTTGGTGGGGGATACTCTTCGACCGCTCCTCCGAACAGTTCCGCATCTACCGCTACGATCTTAGAACGGACGCCTGGAGCGACACCGGTACGCTCGTCGACGGGCGCAACACCGCCAGGGCGGACGCCCTTTGGGAAGACGGCCATCTCTACGTGGTCAGCGCCGGGACGGAAGCGAGCCTACAGAGAGACAGCGCCTGGTTTTCGCGCTACAGCTACGATCCCTCAACCAACCGCTACTCGCTCGATGAGGGCTTCCCCGTAACCATAACCGAGGGCGGTACGGAGGCCATCACGGTCGCCAAGGACACCACCGGCAAGCTTTGGGCCACCTACGCCCAAAACACGCAAGACGGCGCGCTGCGCCGTGTCTACATTACCCATACTTCAGGGGGTGGCGACTCGAACTGGGTGAAGCCGTTCGTCCTGCCGCTACGGGGCACTACCGTGAGTATCGATGACGTCTCGGGGATCGTCGCCTTCGGCTCCAAGATCGGCCTGGCGTGGAGCAACCAGTACGACGAATCCGGCAAGGCCGGATATTACTTCGCCACCCACACCGACGGGGAGCCCGCTAGCGCGTGGCAACCAGACAACCTCGTTCTCGGGGCGCCCATGGCCAACGACCACATCAACATCAAGGCCGACTCGGAGGGGCGAGTCTTCGCCACGATCAAGACGCGGCGCGACCGCATAAACCGGGACCTGGAAGCACCGTACAGCATGCTTTGGGTACGTGACCAACAAGGCACCTGGACCAGCGACGTCTTCGGCACGGTGGGAGACTCCCACACGCGTACGCAACTGCTAATAGACGAAGAGCAACGCCTCCTCTACATGTTCGGCACGTCCCCCACCTGCGCCGGAGGAAAGATCTACTACAAGCGCACGAGTCTAGACGACATCTCCTTCGAGGACGGCCGGGGAACCCTACTGATGCAAGGGGCAGGCGGCAAAAAGATCGGTGACGCCACGTCGACGAAGCAGACCATCGACGGTACCACAAAGGCTCTGGTGGTGGCATCGGACACCTTGGGCGGCACCGCTGGGCTCGATTACGAATACCGCTACCTCTACTACAATGTTATCGACCCCCGCAGCCAGAAGAAGCTATTCCCAAACGGCTCTCGCGTAACGACCGGCAGCTCGACCCTCGCTGAGGCTCCGGAGCGCCGGTGGAGGTGATCCCACCGTACCAGGCACTCCTCTCGCTGCCGAGTCCGCCCTCGCCGGTTATCTTTGAGGCCGGGCCGTTCGTCCTACGTTACTACGGGCTGTTCGTCGTGCTGGGCATAGTCATCGGCACCTGGCTCACGGGGCGGGAGCTCGCGCGCCGGGGCTACGACGGCGCCCTAGCACTCGATTCGCTCTTCTTTGTCGTTCCACTAGGCCTCGCCGGAGCCCGGCTCTACCACGTCGCCACCGACTTTGATCAGTACACCGACCGGTTGGCCAAGGTCTTTTTCTTCTGGTTCGGGGGCTGGGGGATCTACGGCGCAGTGGCGGGCGGCTTTTTGGGCTTGCTTCTCTTTGGCTGGTACCGTGGC
>DASQVA010000180.1:0-7936 GCA_035641035.1 Rubrobacter sp.
TACGAGCTGAACTACGAGGCCGCCCGCGTAGCCCGTACGGCGGCCGACACCTTTACCGGAAAGACGCCCGACAAGCCGCGCCTCGTCGCCGGCGCGCTCGGCCCGACGAACCGGACGGCCTCGCTCTCTGCCGACGTAAACAACCCAGGCTCCAGAAACATTACCTTCGACGAGCTCGCGGCTGCGTACGCAGAGTCAGCGCGGGGACTTGTGGAAGGCGGGGCGGATCTGTTGCTCGTCGAGACCATCTTCGACACGCTAAACGCGAAGGCGGCCATCTTCGGGATACAGGGCTACCTCGAAGATGTGGGTCTCGACGTGCCGCTGATGATCTCAGGTACGATCGCCGACGCGAGCGGGCGCACGCTCTCGGGGCAGGTAACGGAGGCGTTCTGGAACTCCGTGTGCCACGCGAACCCCATCAGCGTCGGCCTGAACTGCGCCCTGGGCTCGGGGGATCTCAGGCAGTACATCGAGGAGCTCTCCGGGATCGCCCAGACGCACGTCAGCGCGTACCCCAACGCCGGGCTGCCCAACGAGTTCGGGGAGTACGACGAGACCCCGGAGTTGATGGCCGCGGAGATCGGGGAGTGGGCCGAGGCGGGCTGGCTGAACATCGTAGGCGGCTGCTGCGGCACCACGCCGGAGCACATCAGGGCGATGGCCGAGGCCGTGGCCGGCCACGCTCCGCGCGAGATCCCAAAGCTTCCGAAGAAGCTGCGGCTCTCCGGCCTCGAGGCGGTGAACATCGGGCCTGAATCGCTTTTCGTCAACGTCGGGGAGCGGACGAACGTCACGGGGTCGACGCGGTTCAAGGACTTGATCCTCAACGACGACTACGAGCCGGCGCTGGAGGTCGCGCGCCAGCAGGTCGAGAACGGCGCCCAGATCATCGACGTCAACATGGACGAGGGGATGCTCGAGGGGGAGGAGGCGATGGTCACCTTCCTCAACCTCGTCGCGGCCGAGCCGGACATCTCGCGGGTGCCGGTGATGATCGACTCGTCCAAGTGGTCGATCATCGAGGCGGGCCTCAAAAGGGTGCAGGGCCGCTGCATCGTCAACTCCATAAGCATGAAGGAGGGCGAGGAGGAGTTCGTCCGGCAGGCGCGGCTGTTGAGGCGCTACGGGGCGGCGGTGATCGTGATGGCCTTCGACGAGCAAGGCCAGGCGGACACAAAGGAGCGGAAGGTCGAGATCTGTGCCCGCGCCTACAAGGTCCTCACCGAGGAGGTTGGCTTCCCACCCGAAGACATCATCTTCGACCCCAACGTCTTCGCCATCGCCACCGGCATCGAGGAGCACGACAACTACGGCGTGGACTTTATCGAGGCGGTGAGGGAGATCTCCCGTACCCTGCCCCATGCGAAGACCTCGGGCGGCATCTCAAACGTCTCTTTCTCGTTCCGGGGCAATAACCCGGTGCGGGAGGCCATACACGCGGTCTTCCTGTACCACGCCATAGAGGCCGGCCTGACGATGGGTATAGTGAACGCCGGCCAGCTCGCCGTCTATGACGAGATCGACGCCGAGTTGCGCGACGCCGTCGAGGACGTGGTCCTTAATCGCCGCGACGACTCCACCGAGCGGCTGCTGGAGCTCGCGGACAGGTACCGGGGTCAGGAGGGAGGCCAGACCGACGATAAGGACCTGGAGTGGCGGAGCTGGCCGGTGGAGAAGCGACTGGAGCACGCACTGGTCAAGGGCATCGCCGACTTCGTGGAGGAGGACACGGAGAAGGCGCGGCGGAGGGCCGACAGGCCGCTGGACGTGATAGAGGGTCCCCTCATGGACGGGATGAACGTCGTCGGGGACCTCTTCGGATCGGGCAGGATGTTCTTACCGCAGGTCGTCAAGAGCGCACGCGTGATGAAGAAGGCTGTCGCCTACCTAATACCGTTTATCGAGGAAGAGAAGGGCGAGGCCCACAGGCCGAACGGTACTGTCGTCATGGCGACGGTGAAGGGCGACGTGCACGACATCGGCAAGAACATTGTCGGGGTCGTGTTGCAGTGCAACAACTTCGAGGTCATAGACCTGGGCGTCATGGTGCCGGTCAAGAATATCCTGGAGACCGCCCGCGAGAAGAACGCGGACGTCATCGGTCTCTCGGGGCTCATCACGCCTTCCCTGGACGAGATGGTTCACAACGCGAAGGAGATGCAGCGACAGGGCTTCAGTATCCCGCTGCTCATCGGTGGGGCGACGACCTCGCAGACGCACACGGCCGTGAAGATCGCGACCAGCTACGAGCATCCGACCATCCACGTCAAAGATGCCTCCCGCGCCGTCGGCGTGGTCCAGAGCCTCGTGAGCGAGGGCCGCAAGGCGGACTACGCCGGGAAGATCGCCGCCGAGTACGAGGGGGTCCGCCGCAAGCACGCCGGACGCCGGTCAAAGACGAAGATGATCACGCTGGAGCGTGCGCGAGCGAACCGGATGAAGATCGACTGGGGCGGCTACGCCCCGCCGAAGCCGAAAGTCTTGGGCGTCCAAACCTTCAACGACTACCCGCTGGAGGAGATCCGAACCTTTATGGACTGGACACCCTTCTTTCATTCCTGGCAGCTGAAGGCAAGCTACCCGAGGATCCTCGACGACCCCGAGAAAGGCGACGAGGCCCGCAAGCTCTTCGGCGACGCGCAGGAGCTGCTCGACCGCGTAGTCGAGAAGAGGTGGCTCACGGCCCGCGCGGTCTTCGGGCTCTTCCCGGCGAGCGCCCTGCAAAACGATTCTTTGGAGGTCTACACCGACGAGTCGCGTGAGCGGGTACTCACCCACCTCTACTTCCTGCGCCAGCAGAAGCAGAAGCCGCCGGGCAAACCCAACCACTCCCTCGCCGACTTCGTCGCCCCGAAGGCGACGGGCCTCGATGATCATATAGGGCTCTTCGCGGTGACCGCCGGGCTCGGGGCAGACGAGGCGGCGCGGCGTTTCGAGAAGGAGAACGATGTCTACAACGCCATCATGGTCAAGGCGCTGGCCGACCGACTCGCCGAGGCGTTCGCCGAGCTGCTGCACCGGCGGGTCCGCCGCGAGTTCTGGGGCTACGCGGCCGACGAGGCCCTGGATACCGACGCCATCATCCGGGAAGAGTACCGGGGCATACGGCCCGCACCGGGCTACCCGGCCTGCCCGGAGCACACCGAGAAGCGCACCCTATGGATGTTGCTCGACGCAGAAGCTAATGCCGGCATCTCGCTGACCGAAAGCTGCGCCATGTCGCCTGGCGCGGCCGTAAGCGGCTACTACTTCTCCCACCCTGAGTCCCGTTACTTCGGCGTCTCGGATATCGACCGGGATCAGGCCGCCGATTACGCAGACCGCAAGGGCTGGGCGCTCGAAGAGGCCGAGAAATGGCTCTCCCCGAACCTCGTCTACGATCCAGAAGACAGACACGGCAACGGACTTATGGCGGTGCCGCAGGCCAGGAGCAAGTCCGCGAGATAGAGGCGCAATCCGCGGATCCCAACGACTAAACGGACAGTTGTCCTACACAGAGATGTACAGGAGGCGACGCTGCTGCGTAAACCTGGAAGCCACGAGTAGTGTGCCTCCCTACCTCCGAAGTTAGCCCCCGCGCGCTGGCCAAACGATCCTACTCGAATCGCACCTCCTCGAACCCCAGGGTCGTGACGAAGGCGCGAATGCTGTCCTTGGCGTTGGTCTCTGCGGTCGCCAGGATACCGTTCTTGCGAGCGGTTTCTTCAAGCTTCTCGATCGCCCGGGCGCGGGCTTCTTCGACGAGGTCGTCGTCGGGACGAATGTTCAGCGCACTGAAGTCGCGGTCGTAGACACGGGTCTTCTCTTCGACGAGGCTTGAAGACAGAATCTCGGGCTCAGGTAGTCGCATCGTAACGGTATCGCCCTCGATGCGGACATCGTCCTTGTCCACGCCGGCAAGGTTCACCCCGGCCTCCACCTCTCCGGTGGCTATCACGAGCACCTTCTCACCGGAGAACAAACGCTCCAACACGTCGCCGCCGCTCTGCCTGGTGACCGGAACGGACTCGGTCCAGCGCACGGTGGCGAGCTGGTCAAGCTTCCGCACACCCTCCACCACGACGGGTCCCGTCGTCCGCGCCGGCTTCTCCTCCAGGAGCGCTCTAACGAAGGGCAGGCCTTGCATAAATCCGAAGCGGCTTATGCCGATGCCCAAACCCATGCTGATCAACACTATAACTAGCACCAGCACGAGCGTCGTACCCATTCCGCTGCCCTTCTTGCCCATATTGTCCCTTTCCCGGCGTGCAGACACATTAATTCTACACGGGTGGGGACCTCTAGCCGAACTCGGTCAGGATCTTCCTCCCGGTAGAAGTTGCAGAACTCTCTAGTTCAGGCCGATCTGCGGGACGTATACCTCGTCGCAGCCGGCCTCGACGAAGCTCCGGATCGTCTCGCGGTCCGGCTGCCGGCTGCCGCCCGACTCTTACCCGTCCCGGTCATGGCGCTAAGCTGAAGTAGGTCCGATCCGCCGCGCTAGCTGGCCTCTTCGCTCACGTCTGTCAGCTCGGCCTGCACGGCGATCCGGCGTGCATAGGTGGGCAACGTGCAGCTTTGCAGGGTTACCACGTCTTTGCCCTCTAAGGGCTCAAGAACACGTACCTCCTCGGGACCGAAGGTGAACTCCTTGAAGACCTCGTAGGTGTAGCGGGTGCCGTTGGCGTCGGTCAAAATCACCTCGTCGCCGTTCTCCAGCTTGTCAAGGTCCCGGAAGACGAGCCAGCTCCTCGTGCCCGGAAAGCCGAGCCGGTGTCCGGCGATGTAGACGTTCGCCCCCTCCTGCCACGGCCAGCCCGTGCCCCTGACGTGGACGCTGCTCTTTCTGAGAGCGCTCTCGAAGCCGATCGGGGCCGCGTCGTAGACGGGCAGATCCTCCACCCGCTTCATGTCCGGGACCGTGAGCCTGAGCGCCTTGCTCCCGGGGGCTGGAGCGGAAGAACCTCCTCCGAGCAGGGCGTACAGGAGAATGCCGAGCCCGGCAACGAGCACCAGAGCGCTCACCACCAGGACCGCCAGGCTGACCGTTCTTCGCCTCGTCTGCATTCTCTCCATCGCCTATCTCCCCAAAATGGTCCCCAGCGGCACGCAAGGTAACACACCGCTGTGGCACAGGGAGCGCGGACGACCTTCAGTTCAGACCTCGCCACACCGCCTTATCGATGACTAACGAACACTCCCCGCCACTGGCATCCCGATAAAGAGCGACCGAATCCCGGTTATTGCTGCCCCAAGCGCCTGCGCAATAGAGACGCATGCCCCCAGCCGAGGAACTGGCGGGCCGACAAGACGGAACCGAAGGTGTGGGAGCTAGTCTCCGGTCTCCTGACGGACCCAGAGCAGCTGCGTGCCGACCTAGAGCGGATGGTAGAGCTCGAACGCGATAGGCTGCGCGGAGGAGCTCCGCATCATGAGACGAAGGTGTGGCTAGAGAAGCTGTCCGAGGTGGACCGAGAGCGCTGCGGCTACCATAGGCTCACTGCCAAGGGGCCTATGACCCAACAAAAGTTAGTCGAAGCACTGGCAGACTTGGGCGAGACCCGCGCGACCGCAGAGCGCAAGCCGGCTACGCTGCGGCGGGGCCATCAGGAGCGCGTAGAAAAGCGTTGGGACGAGACCAAGAGGCCCTCTTGCAATCCTACGCTGGCGTGGCTCCGGAGGCCCTAGAGAGCCTCACGCCCGAGGAGCGTTATCAGGTCTACAAGATGCTCAAGGTCGGGGCGATCGCACACGTGGGAGATGCTTTGGAGGTCAGCAGGGCCCTCGCAGACCACATCGGTGTTAGTAAAGTGGGAACCGCATCCTTATGTGGACTTTCTATCGTTTGCCCCAGGGCAAGCCGGTAAGCCCCTTCACGCCACGAGGCCGGCCCCGGCGAGCACGACTGCGGCCGTCGAGATGCCTATGGCGACGCCGGCCAGAACGTCGAATGGGAAGTGGACACCGAGGTAGACGCGGGAGAGAACCACGAGGAACGCGGCCGCCATCAGCATCGGGGCGAAGGGCGGGTAGAAAACTGAGAGGGTCAGGGCTCCGGCGGCGGCCGTCGCCGAGTGGCCTGAGGGAAATGAGCTAGAGGAGGGCGTCTTCGTCAGCGGGGCTATCCCGGTGTCCCAGATAAAGGGCCTGGCGCGGTCGAAGAAGTACTTGGCGCCCTCGGCGAGCGTCCACGAGCCGGCTACGGCCGCCCAGGGTACGAGGAGATTCGGGAGTTGTAGGCCGGTGAGGAGGAATGCCACCGTGGCAAAGAAGCCCCAGATGGCGCCTGCGGTACCGACGACGGTAAAGGCGCGCATCACGCTAGTGAGTGGCGCCCACTTCAGGCGGAAGACCATCCGGAACAGCGCCCGGTCGAGATCCCTCACCCTACCCGCAAAGCCCTTCAAGTCCCTCCCGTTATCCGTGGGCTACCCGGCGGGTATTGTAGACCAGAGGCCGGCGTTAGTAAGCCCTTTCATACCGGCTCCGTTTTCTAAAGTAGAATGTGACGGACGTTTTACGAGAGACATTTCAGAAACGGGAGTTCGAGAGATGGAAAAGCAGCTGATCGAGAAGGTCATAGAAGAGGCGAAGGGTGACGGGTCGAACTTGGTGATCTGGGATCACCGTGACACCTTCACCGTCGAGTCTGACGCTGTGAAGCAGATAGAGGCAAACGACGACCACCTGCGCGTCGAGATGCAGGACGGCAAGGCCATCGTCTACGTAGCGTACGACTCCATCTACAAGCTCGTCGTCGAGAAGGAGCGCGGCGCCGTCCGTGCCGGCATCCGAGCCGGCTTCGGCGCTTCGAGCAGCTAGCAGGCGCCGAGCTCACGAGCGCGATGCCTGGCCTTATCTTCAGAACGCGCGGCCCCGTCGCCAGTACAGCACCGGAGATAGCCCAGGTGGCCTTGCACTCGATCGAGCTCGAGCGTGTCGCCCTACACGGACAGTTCTCGCCCGACCTTGGAGCCCGCACTCACGCTCGACTCCGGTGACAAGGGCCACTACTACACACCCGACGTGTTGTGGGGTATAGATAACTACAAAGAGGGCGACTTGTCGCGCCGGAAGTTCGGGCCGCAGGAGCCGCCGCGTAACAATAAAACCCTCCCTTGTGGATCCGGTCGCGGTGCGCGGGGACGAGACAGTAGAGGCGCTGGAGATCCTGCCGAGATGAGCGGGACCACCATCGGGTGCCCGATGGAGCGGGTAGGTCTGCGCTATGTCGTCTGGGACGAGCTCAAGTTCGACGTCCCGCGCGCCCGTACCCCCGACAGTTGGATTACTTACGGCTTCAACGAAGACCTCCCCAACGAGGCCGCCACCAAAGCACTGAACCGGTATGCTCAACCTGATGACGCGCCAGTTCGGCCTCTCGCGTAAAGACACGCGGGCGCTCGCCAGTCCCGTTGCAGGCCTACGATGCGTTATGCAGCTCGTCAACGGAGTCTGTAGCGTTCACGCCGTGCTCCCCCACGGAGCCTTTAAATAAACTAAGAGGCTTGGCGTATGCCGGGCGTTGAAAGCGCGATCAGCAGCTCTCGGGACCGAAACCAGAAGTGGACCTCGCTGATGGTTAAATGCTGAAGGCAAAAAGTCGGCGCCTATCTGGGCGGGACTAAGCTTCCGTAACCTCCACCCCGTTTTCTCCGGCGACGACGACGGTCCGGGCGAGACCGACGAAGAGGCCGCACTCCAGGGCGCCTGGGATGCATTTGATCTCGACCTCAAGCGACGCCGGGTCCGGTATAGAGTCGAAGGCGCAATCGGCGGTATAGTGGCCGCCGTCCGTGACGTATGGGCGGGAGGAGTCGGCCCCGTCCATCCTGAGTTCCGGCTCGCAGCCCAAAGCGGCAAGGGCTTCGAGGGTAGCCTCCCAACCGAAGGTGTCGATCTCCACCGGCAGGGGGCCGGCGCCCAAAGAGCCCACCAGCTTGCCCGAATCGGC
>DASQVA010000181.1:0-10694 GCA_035641035.1 Rubrobacter sp.
GTGACCAGCCTAGTCAGTTGGATCCCCGTGATCGGCTGGATAGCCAGCTTGTACGGGATCTACCTGGCCATAGTGGGCGTTAGAGAGGTTCACAGCACCATCAGTAAAGCCGTGATCGTAGTCCGCATACTGACCCTGATCGTTCTCTTTCTTCCCTTCGTGCTCGTCGTCTTGGTCAGGGTCACGCTATTCTTCGGCGCCCAGCGGTAGGACGCTCCCGACCGAACACGTTCCCAACCTCTGAGCTTCATTTGGACCGAGGTTAGCTGCTCGCGCACCTGGCCGTTATACTGTCTGCGTTCTCATAGGAAGGGGGATCTCGCGTGGCGCACACAGTAACCCTCATACCGGGCGACGGGATAGGCCCGGATCTCACCGACTCCGTGAAGGAGGTGGTTGGGGCGCTCGGCGTGGACGTCGAGTGGGAGATCGCTGAGGCCGGCGAGACGGTGATGGACAAGGAGGGGACCCCACTTCCGGAGTCTGTGCTCGAGTCCATCCGCCGCAACAAGGTCGCCATAAAGGGACCTCTGACCACGCCGGTAGGTACGGGATTCCGCTCGGTGAACGTGGCGCTGCGCAAGGAACTCGACCTCTACGGGAACATCAGGCCCAGCCTGAGCCTGCCGGGCGTGGAGACACCTTACCAGAAGATCGACCTGATCATCTACCGTGAGAACACGGAGGACCTCTACGCCGGCGTGGAGCACATGGTTGGCAGGCATGCGGCGGAGTCCATCAAGATCATCACCCGCGAGGGTACGGAGCGCATCTGTCGCATGGCCTTCGAGCGCTCTAAGGAACAGGGACGCAAGCACATCACCGTAATCCACAAAGCTAACATCATGAAGTTCACCGACGGGCTCTTCCGCGACGTCTTCTTCGAGGTCGCCAAAGACTACGAGAACGACTTCGAGGAGATAGACGACCGCATAGTGGACAACATGTGCATGCAGCTCGTCATGAAACCGAACCTCTACGACGTGCTGGTGTGCCCGAATCTCTACGGCGACATCCTCTCGGACCTGTGCGCCGGCCTCACGGGGGGCCTGGGCGTGGCCCCGGGGGCGAACATCGGGGAGGAGACAGCGGTCTTCGAACCCGTCCACGGTTCCGCGCCGAAGTATGCGGGGCAAAACCGGGCGAACCCGCTCGCGACGCTGCTCTCTGCCAAGAACATGCTCATCCACCTCGGCCACGCCGAGGACGCAGACCGGATGCAGGCCGGAATCGAGGCGGCCCTCAAGAACCCCGAGACCCGTACCAAGGACCTCGGCGGAAGCGCGGGCACCAAAGAGTTCACCCAGGCTGTCGTCTCGAACCTGTAGTGGGCGAAGATTGGGGGACTGCGTGCGTCTGGGAAGCCGTTGACGATGGGTTTTGCAGCCGGTCGGCTCCACGCTACTCAAGCGCCGTAGCGAAGAACCTCTTCCGCGGGCGCGGATAGAGGGCACGCCCGGTGCGGATCGCGTTCGTCACGGAGACTTTCCTGCCAGCGACGGACGGTATCGTGACGCGCCTGCGATCTACCATAGATGAGTTGACCCTGCTAGGGGACGAGATGCTCGTGGTCGCCCCCAAGTACGGGGAGGGACCCGGCTCCTACGCGGGAACCCCGATCTACCGGATCTCCAGCGTGCCGTTCCCTCCGTATCCGCAGATCAAGCTTGCCCCCCTGACGCCGAACGTGGGACGCGCGCTCCGAGGCTTTGACCCCGACGTGATCCACGCCGTCAACCCGTTCGTTCTGGGTACTGGCGGGATCTTCTACGCCCGGCGCCTGAACGTTCCTCTGGTAGCCTCCTACCACACGAACGTCACGACCTACGCCCGGTTCTACGGTCTCGGGATCGGGGAGAGGGCAGGCCGTTGGTGGACGCGGGCGTTGCACAATAGGGCGCGGATCAACCTTTGCACCTCGGAGGCTACCCGCGAATACCTCTTGAGCGAGGGTGTAAAACGGGTCCACCTCTGGCCCCAGGGGGTAGACGCCCGGCGCTTCCATCCGGACCGGTTCTCCATAGACTGGCGTGTCAGGCTCTCGGGCGGAAACCCCGCCGAGAAACTCCTGCTCTACGTGGGACGCCTCGCTCCCGAGAAGGGCGTCGGAGGCGTGAAGGCGGTACTGCAGGAGATCCCAGGTCTCAGGCTGGCGATAGTCGGCGACGGGCCCGCGCGACGGGATCTGGAGAGGGAGTTCGCCGACACCCCGACGGTCTTCACCGGGGTCCGCAAAGGCAAGGATCTCGCGGCGGTTTATGCTTCGGCCGATATGTTCGTGTTCCCTTCGACGACGGAGACGCTGGGACTCTCGATGCTGGAGGCCCTGGCCTCTGGCCTGCCGGTGCTCGCGGCCCGCGCGGGGGCGACGGGCGAGGTGGTGAGCGACGGGGAGAACGGCCTCCTCTACGAGCCCGGCTCCCCCGCGTCCCTCGTCGCCGCCGTTCGCAAGCTCGTCTCCGACGAAGACCTCCGCTCGTCGCTCGCGCGTAACGCGCGCCTCTCCGCCGAGAGACGCGACTGGCAGAACGCCACCCGAACCCTACGCGGCTACTACGAGAAGGCGGTGGGGGCACGATGAGCGAGAAGACGTCGAAGCTGAAACGCGGGAGCATCCGCTTCTCAAAATTTTCGGTCGTCGGGCTCTCCAACGCGGCGGTGGATATCGGGGTGTTGAACCTGTTTCTTTGGCTGCAGCCGACGCGCGAGGTCTACCTGCTCGTGATGTTCAACGGCATCGCGCTCGTGCTGGCGAACGCCAACAGCTACGTGTGGAATACACTGTGGACCTTCAGGGGAAGGGCGGAGCACGACCTGAGACAGGGCGTGCTGTTCGCGCTGCAGGCGCTCATCAACATCGGGGTGAGCAATACCCTGTTCTGGGCCCTGATCCACCCGCTCATCGTCAACACGGAGATACCGACCTACCTCGTCGGAAACGTCGCCAAGCTAGGCTCCGTTCTCGTCGCCTCGACGATCAGCTTTTTCATCATGCGCTACGTCGTTTTCTCTCGAAAACGTTGGTTTAAGGGGCGCTTGTAAGAGCGAGGGCCCCGTGCTAGATTATTGCCGAGCGCGGAAGTAGCTCAGTTGGTAGAGCATCACCTTGCCATGGTGAGGGTCGCGGGTTCGAATCCCGTCTTCCGCTCTGGCCGCGGGGCGTAGCGGTGCCGCTGGCGGCATGGCCGAGTGGTTAGGCAAGGGTCTGCAAAACCCTGCACCCCGGTTCGATTCCGGGTGCCGCCTCTCGGGGTGACTATGGCCGGCCACGAGGTTACGGGCGATTAGCTCAGGGGGAGAGCGCTTCCTTGACGCGGAAGAGGTCAGTGGTTCGAATCCACTATCGCCCACTTACTAAAAAGCAGTAGTTTGCAGGTAAAACTTGATAAATAGATCAAGGTCCTGAATAAACTCCAGGGCCCTTGTGCAGCAACGCGAAGCGGTCTCTGTTTACTACAGGGTTTCTTCGAGAGCGCGGATGGTATCCTCCTGCATGTCGGGCAAGAGGTGGGAGTAGATGTCTAGGGGATGCTGATAGATGGTCACGGGGCTCATTGTGAGCCCGATAGTACGGTGGCTGTTTTATGTCTTCGGCTCTCCGATGATAGAAGTTGTGTCTGCGTGGGTCAGGGTGCGCCTCACGCGCAGGAGGCTGTCCTCGAGGTCTACGTCGTCCCACTTGAGGGCTACCAGCTCGCCCTGGCGCATGCTGGTGTTGAGGGCAAGCACGTAGAGGGCTTCGAGCCGGTCGCCCCGCGCGGCTTCGAGTAGATGGTGAGACTCCTCTAGTCTCAAGGATCTATCTCCTCTCGGGTGATCCGGGGGAGCTTCAGCCCGGCCGCAGCCTTCCGGGGGATTAGCCCGTCCGCCACGGCGGCTTTCAGGGTATGGTGGGGACACACGCGCATCTTCTCCGGTGTGTCTGTGGTGCGAGAGCCGAGGAGGGTACCGCAAATTTTCGGTGACAGCGGTAAGGGTGGTGATTGCCCCCACATTATGTCACCCGACGACCTTTTGTTGGTAAGAACCAGCTGATATCAAGGAGACTTACCCTTTACCGGCAGATGAGGAGACTGAGTTACCAGTAGGCTTGTGCCGAGGAGGCAGCACTACGCGGACCCCATAGCGGCCAACTCGTAATGAATCGCTGAAGAGCCTCCCAGGTTTAGGGCAGGAAAGTTCTGTATTTGCGGCTGAGATGAACTACAGAATGCGCTCTATAGAAGCGGAGGTCCAGCACCTCGGCCTAAGCAAGTTGCTAAAGCACGAAACCCCACGCTTGGTGTACTTGCAGCACGGTGCATAGGGCCTGCCGGAACTCCGGTAACGGTCGTTTTCGTTTCCTCGTCAGGTGGCGTTTACCGGGCGGCGTTTCGTTGCGCGCGGCGGCGGGGTGAGGCGAGGGTCAGGCCCAGGATGACGCATCCCGAGACGACCATCACGAGGCCCCACCAAAAGTTGATGTTAAAGCCGACGTTTCCCTCGGCGCTCTGGCCGGTTGAGATCAGGCCGGCCAAGACGAGCGTGACACCGAAGATCAGAACGATAGCCGCGATATAGAAGCCTATCGCCATGGAGTGGTTCGTGCCGGAGTGCTCCGCCACCCTCTCCTCTTCCCCGTATTCACGGTGTTCGGACATGTTCTCCTCCTAGAAGAAGTAGATGTTCAGGGCCAGGGTCATGGCGAGCACGATGACCGCGAGGACCCACGGTTTCTTGTACCAGGCCTCCTCCACCTTCTCCTTCTGCTCTGTCAAGCCCCACACGATGCCGCGCAGCTCCGAGTCGGGCTTGGGCTGGGTGACGAGGGAGACCGCGATCGTCACGGTGACGCACGCGATCCAGGCCCACAGGGCGCGGTACATGGAGGCTCCGACCGAGCTATCCAGCGAGATGAGGTACAGGATTACGCCGGTCGCCGTCCCCGTAAAGAGCCCGAAAAAGCCGCCCCAGCCAGTCGAGCGGCGCCAGAACATCCCCAGCAGGAACGTCCCGAACAGCGGCGCCAGGAAGATGCCGTGCAGGAGCTGGACGTAGTCGATGATGCTCGCGAAGCCGAGCACCAGGTACGCCGCGAGCACGCTCAAGGCGACGCCCGCCACGGTGGCTATGCGCCCCACATTGAGGTAGTGGCGGTCGGGGGCGTCCCGGTTGATGTACGCCTTGTAGATATCGTAGGTCCAGACGGTGTTAAAGGCCGTCACGTTGCCCGCCATCCCGCTCATAAACGCGGCGAGCAGCGCAACCAAGCCGACCCCGAGCATCCCGGTGGGGAAGTAGTAGGCCATCGCGTAGGGGACGGCCATGTTGTAGTTATCCTCGCCGAGGTTCGGGAGGATGGACAAGATGATCAGGCCGGGGAAGATCGCCAGCACCCCGTACATGAGCTTTGGGAATGCCGCGATGAGCGGGGTTCTCTGGGCCGCGGCGGCGTCCTCGGCGGCGAGCGCGCGCTGCACCACCAGGAAGTCCGTGCACCAGTAGCCGAAGCTCTGCACAAACCCAAGGCCGAGTACGATGGCGAACCATTGCACGGCCATCGGGTTGTCCGTCGAGCCTGTATTGGCCCAGACGTGGAAAAAGTCCGCACGGCCTATGGACTCCTGCAGACCGGAGAGGCCGCCCACATCTATCAGGCCGAAGATCACGAGCGGCACCAGCCCGAGTGTGATCAGGAAGAACTGCAGGACCTCGTTGTAGATCGAGGAGGAGAGGCCGCCTAAAACTACGTACCCGAGCACTACTGCCGCCGAGAGGATGATGCTCGCCGTGAGCGACCAGCCGAGGAGCAACTGGAAGACTATCGCCATCGCGTACATGTTTATGCCGGAGAGCAGGATCATGAATATGGCGAACAGGATGGCGTTGAACCCTCGCGTGGCCTCGTTGTAGCGGAGCTTCAGGAAGCCCGGGACAGAGTGGACCCGGCTCGCGTAGTAGAAGGGAATCATGAACAGGGCCACGAAGACCATCGCCGGGATCGCGCCGATCCAGTAGTAGTGGGACTGCATGATCCCGTACTGCGCCGCCCCGGCGCCCATCCCCAAGATCTCCAGGGCCCCCAGGTTCGCCCCCAGGAAGGCGAGACCCGTAATCCAGCTCGGCAGGGACCTCCCAGAGAGGAAGTAGTCCTCGGAGGTCTGCATCTTCGTCCTGAGCACGGCCCCGATGCCGAGCACGAACACGAAGTACACCCCGATGATGAAGTAGTCGAGCCACGTATCGTTGACCCGAACCATCGACTGCAGCAGAGCCAAATCTCCCACCGTGACATTCTCCCCTCATACTGCGGTTTCCCGACCACAATTCCCCTAACGGCAATATCTTGTCAGAGTTCCCCCCAGCAGGTCAACCGGGAAACCGTTTTTGGTACTGCTACGTCGCGAAGTTGCGTGAGGAGACCGACCTCGATGCGCTGAACGCCGAGCTAGTAAGGGTAGGAAGGGTTCACCGAAGACTTTAGGCGCATCGTGGAACTCAGGTACAGACTCATCCCCTACATCTACGCCCAGGCGGCGCTTTCCTCGCGAGGAGAGCGCCACCCGATGCTGCGCCCTGTTCCGCGAGTACCCCGGGGACCTGACATCCTGATTCATCGAGGACCAGTACCTCATCGGCATCGACGTCCTCGTCGCCCCGCTCATGGAAGACGCGTCGGGCCGCGACGTCTGCCTGCCCCAGGATCGTGGATCGACTATCAAGGCGATAAGGTTTACGAGGGCGCCCGCTGGCACAGCATGCGGGACGGACAGTTGCCCGTGGTGATGCTCGTCCGGGACGGGACCGCCATCCCGCACGCGGGCCCGGCCCAAAGCATGGGCGAGATCGACTGGCACTCGCTAGAGCTCAAAGTGTTTTGCGTACGAGCGGAGGCCGCCGAATGACTCATTTGCCTCGCCGAGGATGGCGAGTTGCATGTCTTGCGCCTCGAACGCGCCAACAACGAATTTGCTCTAGAAGGAGATGCACTGCAGGGCAGGGTAACGTGGAGGGTTGTTTCTTTCGCCTAGACTGGGGCGTTTTCTTTCCGATGTTGAGCATCCGGGTCGTGAAGGGTCTCTTGTGCAACGCGGTCACTTATCCGCGCAACCTCGTAGAGAAATCGTTTGGAAAATCGAAGTGGGTCCCGAATCCGGACTCCGAGGGCCGCCAAAAGGGGAGAAGAACGCTCGATCGGTCGCTTATTGCCGCCAAAGATGTACGGTTCCTCGACGAGTTCCTCGTGAAGAGGGTGCACCAGTGATCGGTGGGGCCGGATGATGCTCATATCCATGAACGCCGACCACTCTACTTGAGAAGCTGCTTGGCACGAGCGGAGAGCGATCTTTCTGGAGCCCCTTTCTGAAACGGTGTGGAGATTGCTCGGCGGACATGGTGACTTGCGCGCATCAGCCCGCCTCTCACTGAGCCGTTAACGAGCAGGACGAGGCGCCCTGAGTGCCAGTGGGATAACGGCACCGATCAGCATCAGCCCCCCTGTGGCATAGAGAGCGGGGTGGTAGGAGCCTGTCAAATCGACTGAGCGCGCCAAGAGCAGCGGAGCTCCGAAACCGGCGACCGACGATGCGGTAAGTATGCCTCCGTAGATCGTCCCGATGTCCCAGGTACCGTAGTAGGTGGCAGTCAACGCCGACATCGTCGCGTAGCCGCCCCCGTAACAGGACGTCACGGCCGAAGCGAGGAGGCACAATACCGCAAACGATCCGGCTCCGAGCACCGGCATCATCATGAGCGCAGCGGCCTGCACCAAGAACATCGCGAGAAAGACGTTGGCCCCGCCGATCCTATCCGAGATGATGGGCCATATTAGCCTCCCTGCCGTATCCGACAATGAAACTATGACCACGAAGCCGGAGGCTAAGGCGGCGGTGGTACTGCCCATCGAGTCGGCCAGGGCCCTAGCGTCGGAGTAGATCGCGACCCCGACCGTCGTGTTCAATAAGAACACCACCCAAAGGGCGTACCACTGCCACGTTCCCAAAGCCCCACGCAAATAGTACGATGCTCCCTCTGGTTTTTCGTCGCCTTGCTCGCGGCTCTCAAGAATCAGGGGCTCACGATCCTCCAGGGGGTTCCTGACAAACCAAGCGGCCCCACCGATGAGGGCAGCATAACAGAGCCCCAGGATGCCGAAGGTTTGGAAAGGCCCGTTGGTCGTCGAAAGGAGGGCGGAGATAAGGGGGACGTTTACTACCGGGCCGATGCCGAAGCCGACCACCGCCAAGCCGTAGGCGAGGCCGGGTCTGGCCGGAAACCACTTTGGAAGCACGGCGATGGGAACCATGTACCCCAACCCGCCGCCCACGGCGGCCACTACGCCGTAGGTAAAGTACAGGAAGGGGAGGCTCCCCCCTGCGAAGGCGCTCAGAAAGACGCCCGCCCCGAAGAGTACGCCTCCCGCAACGCCAACCACGCGGGGACCGAGGTGCCTGAGCAAGAAGCCGGCGGCAAGGGTCGAGATACCGAACACGAGGATCGCGGCGAAGAAAGCGACGTTCACGCCGGTGACGCTCGCGCCGTAGTGCGTGGAGAGCGGCTGCCTAAAGACGCTCCACGCGTACAGGGAACCGAGCCCTATCTGCATGACGACCGCGGCGACGGCGACCGTCCAACGGTTCATGACGCTCACACGAGACCGGCCACGACCATCACTTCGGCAAGGATCTCTGTTCGACGCACGTCTTTTACCCTTCGGTCTTAAGCGAGGGCTCTACCCTTGTGATGGCGGGTATGACGTGAGTGCCGGAATGCGCCATCTTTCGAACATACCATTCCAATCACCGAAGTGCCTAGGAACCTTCGGTCGGGCCATCTTTGCTAAGCTCGCTCACTCCTGCCCTCCAGGGTCCGGGATGGAAAATCACGAGGATAGGACATGCACGGCGTGTGGCGTTTGACACAGACATACACCCCTGTAGGCTACCATCAGAGGCGGTTCATAACTCGTTCATCAAGCCCCACATGGGGACCGCGGACTCCTCCCTTGTCCCAACACACCTCACGCTATCGAGGACGATGGGCCCGCGGCGGGTATACACCCGGGGTCAGCACCCTACTTCAAGGAGTGATGCCTCTCATGGCAGTTCCCAGACCAGAATCCGGGTACCTCATGGGCGAGCTTCCATTCATCCGTTTCGGAGAGGGCCCGCGCAAGCTCGTGATCTTCCCGCCGATCAACGATTCTCTGCAGGACGTTACGGACGGTGCGCGGTTCCTCCGCTGGTATTATCGCCGCTTCGCGGATGAATACACTGTCTACCTGGTAAGCCGCAAACGGAGATTACCATCAGGCTACACGACGCGCGACATGGCGGCCGACTACGGCAGGGCGTTCGAGCGGAGCATCGGTCCGGCGCACGTGGTAGGGCTCTCCCTGGGTGGTCTCGTGGCGCAGCACTTCGCGGCCGACCATCCCGAGTACGTGGAGTCACTGGTGATCGGCGTGGCTGCTCAAGCCCTCGGCTTGGAGGGTCACGAAATCGTGCGGCGCTGGATTGACTTGGCACACGCGAGGCGGTGGCGGAAGCTGCACGCGGAGATGATGGTGGACATGTACACGGGGATCCGGCGCCCACTCTACGAGCTCCTGGCGCGGCTCCTCGGTAGCGTCATGGTCCGCAGCCCGGCCGCCCGGGAAGATTTTGTTGTGTCCGCAAAGGCTTCGCTGAACCACGATGCCGCCAACCGGCTTGAAGCGATAGAGGCCCGCACCCTCGTCGTTGGCGGCGCGCAAGACCGGCTATTTCCCAAGCACCTCCAGGGCGACACGGCGGAGCGCATCACTGGCGCGGCACTGCGGCTCATCGAGGGGGTCGGACACGGAGCCTTCGACGAGCGTAAACGCGACTTCGATATGGCCATAAAGGAGTTCATCCACCGGTAGGGCGGTGTCCCCAACGATCTTCCTTGGATGCCGCCGGACGCAGGGGAGACCTCCTGCTGGTGTCTTATCGAGGGACGTTTGGATGGGGTGCAGGAGTGTTTGATCGGTAAGGCGCGCTAACGGGGCTCCGATCGGGTATATGGGCGATGCGGCTAGCATAGCATCCGAGGAAAGGGGAGAAGGTCGTGCCGGACATGATGGTGTGGGTGACGAAACCCGGCGATGAGGACGTCCCGGGCATGAATAGCCTCGGGGAGGAGGTGGGGCGGTTGGATCATGTCTCCGAGGTCGACGCAGGACTGAAGAAAGCATAGTGCACGTCTCGTTCGAGGGAGGCAAGGCCGAGCAGGAGTAGATCGAAGATGCCATCCGGAAGGCGGGCTATGAGATCTTCAAGGTTTCGCACAGAGAAAGAGAGCGATAGCGCAAGGGAAGTCGGAGCGGAGGCAAAGGGTTCCGGATGAACTGTTCACGGGATGCTCCGTCTGACAGCAGATTGCGATATGATGGTGCGCCGGGTATCGTGAGAAAGCATGAGTGCATATTCGCTGGATCTCACAGAGAAGATTGTCGAGTCGGTGAAGAAAAGGGCCTCTCAAAGAGCGAGACCGCTCGCCGTTTCAGCGTGGACCGAGCGACACTCAAGCGCTACTGCAAGCAACTCTACGAGCGCGGCACCCTACAGCCGAGGAAGGCCCCCGCCAAGAGACCCAAGCTGGATGAGAAGGCGAGAAAGCTCCTCCTAGAAGATCTCCAACAGAGGCCGTGGGCTACTCACTCCCAGAGAGAGCGGCGTTCCTTTTTGCCCTCT
>DASQVA010000182.1:0-13408 GCA_035641035.1 Rubrobacter sp.
GGGCGGCGTGCTAAGTGTACGGGCGCTCAACCGCGCTTCTGGAGTGGCGGCTGCTGTTGCGCCGCTCAAAGCTCCCCGCCGCCGAAACCATCGAGCTACCTGGCGCCACAGGCCCAGTCGACGCTCGCGCCCTACGTCGGCCTCTGGGCCCGACTGGATGGGTCCCGGCCCGACGAGCTGGTCCGGCTCATGAACGACCCGAGGCGGCGCGCATCGCTCTCATGCGCAACGCGATTCACCCGCCACCCGGGGACCGCACGAGATTGCCTTATGCTACGCCCGCTCACGCAGGTCATCGCCGACCGCAACCTGCGCGTCAACCCCACCTTCGCTCCTTCACTCCGGAGCACGGACGTCGACGCGCTTGCCGCACGCGCTTGCCGCGTAGAAAATCTCCTTGACTCGCTAACTTAACTAAGTTAGCATCTTTATCACCGATTGGAGGCTACAGACTTTGGGCATCAAGGAGCGTAAGCTGAGGCAGCGGCGGGAGGTGAGGAACGGGATCCTGGCTGCCGCGCGGGAGATCGCCTCCAGTAGGGGCTGGCAATCGGTGACCATCCGCAAGATCGCCGAGCGCATCGAGTACAGCCCGCCCGTGATCTACGAGCACTTCGATTCCAAAGATGAGATTCTGCTTGAGCTAATGCGCCTGGGTTACGCGGAACAACTCGGGGCGGTGGAATCAGCTCGCGAGTCAGCGAGCAACCCGGAAGAGGCTTTGGTCAGGATGACGCGGGCTTGGCTAGACTTTGCCTTCCGATCCCCGGACCTCTACCAGGTGATGTACGGCCTTGGAGGGGTCCCTTTCCCGGCTGCCGAATTGCGAAAGGAGGGCGAGAAGATAGGCGATGCGGTGGGAAAAGCACTAGAGGACATCCTGTGGAAGAACGGCAAGGAGACTGGCGGCATTGAAGGTAAGGTGACATTGCTCTGGGCCACTGTGCATGGCCTCGCTGCCCTCACAATGGTCGGACGGATCGTAGGCGGACAAGAAGAGGCCAAAAGGCTCGCGAAGCGGGCCGCACGCGACGCACTCGCCGCGTGGCGCGACGGCTGAAGGAAGACCGCAAAACCTCTTGGTCTTTATTTAACTTAGTTAGGTATATTGACGTTGTTCTAAGGAAGGCTGCCGCGAGAAAACTACGAGCTAGAGTTAGGCGTTAGTCGATCAGGTCGGAACGAGGAGTACGGTGATGGCAAAGATGGTCAGGAACAAGTCCGCGACGGATACCGAGATAGTGATGCCGCACGAGGGCGGGCCGGAGGTGTTGCGAGTCTTCAGGCGTGACGCACGCAGCCCGACGGTCGGCGAGGCGCTCGTCCGCGTGGAGGCGGCGGGAGTGTCGTTCGCCGAGGTGCAGATGCTCAAGGGACGGTACTTCAATCAGCCGAGGTTTCCCTTCGTGCCGGGCTACGATCTGGTGGGCACTGTAGAAGAGGTAGGTGAGAGCGCTGATGTCGAGCTGATTGGGCAGAGAGTGGCCGCGCTCACGGAGACCGGGGCGTGGGCCGACCGAGTGGCGATCGACACGGAGAAGCTGGTGCCGGTACCGGAAGGGGTCGAGCCCGCCGAGGCGGTGGCGGTCGTCACCAACGGGGTTACCGCCTGGCAGATGCTACACCGCGCCGCGAAGGTGCGGCCCGGGAAGACCGTGGTCGTGCACGGGGCGTCGGGCGGCGTGGGCACGCTGCTGGTGCAGCTCGCGCGGCTGTCCGGCGCGGAGGTGATCGGGACCGCCTCGGCTTCCAAGCATGCGGGGGTACGTACCCTAGGCGCCCTCCCCATCGACTACCGGAAGGAGGACGTGCCCACACGGGTGCGTCAGATCGCGCCGGACGGGGTGGACGCGGTCTTTGATCACGTGGGAGGGGCAGGGCTGGTAGACTCTTGGCGGATGCTCAGGCGAGGTGGGACGCTGGTCTCCTACGGTTCCGCGTCCACGCTAAAAGGCACAGGGCACCGGCTCGCACCCTACCTCCCAATCTTCGGGCGGATCCTGGTATGGAACACCCTGCCCAACGGGAGGCGGGCGACCTTCTACTACGTTAATCGCTGGCCCAAGCTCTTCCGGGAGGATCTCTCGACCGTCCTCTCGCTGCTCGCCGAAGGAAAGATTGAGGCGCGCGTCGCCAAGCGGCTGCCGCTCGAACGGGCCACCGAGGCACTCGGGCTGTTAGACACCGACAAGGTACTTGGTAAGGTTGTGCTCCTACCGGGCTTGGAGGACGCGGAGGAGTAGACACATCTCCTGACGGTGGATAGGAAACCAAGACGGACATCGATGAAAATGCACCCGTCATCACCCGTGAGCAGATTCTTATCGACGCCCCGCTTGAGAGCATCTGGAGCCTGCACACCGATATTTCCTCCTGGTCGGAGTGGCAGCCGGGCATCGACGCTTCGACGATCGAGGGACCCTTGGCAGTGGGGACGGTCTTCTGCTGGCAGACGTATGCCTTGAGCATAGAGTCCACCATTCAGCAGATCGATCCACCACGACGCATCGCCTGGTCCCGTGCAGAGGATTACGGCGATACACGCCTGGACGATGAAGCCAAGCGAGGGCAGGGTGCTGGCCCACACTGGAGTTGTGGAACAGCGACCCGATGCGCGCGCATCCTGAGGAGATGCAGCAGGCGCTTGACGCCTCCCTCTGAGTATGGCTGCAGTGCCCCAAGCCCAAGGCAAATAAAACAGGACACAACCCGACGAGGACGCCAAACCGCGTGTGCTAGCCTCCGGAGAGCTGCAAGGCTCAGGATAGAGGCGGAGACCAGGCGCCGCTGTGTTGGGGCCGTGGCAACGAAGCGGCCACGATAAGGACATGGGGTGGATGATGAGCGTCTCGGATCATGACGGTCTCCTGCGAACCCGCGACGGGGGTGAGCAACCGGTCACGGCTTTGGAGCTGTTCTTCGACCTGGTCTTCGTCTTCGCCGTGACGCAGCTCTCCCACCGACTGCTGGACCACCTGACCGTAGGCAGCGTGTTGGAGACGCTGCTGCTGTTGGTGGCGGTGTGGCGGGCATGGGTTGATACGACCTGGGTCACCAACTGATTCGATCCAGACAGGACGCCCGTGCGCCTGCTGCTGGTCGCCCTGATGCTGATCAGCCTCCTCATGTCGGTGGCGATACCTAAAGCCTTCGGCGAGGGCGGGCTGATGTTCGCCCTGGCCTACGCTACCATCCAGGTGGGGCGCACCACCTTCGTCGTGCTCGTCCTGGAGAGATCCTCCATGCTGGGTAGGAACTTCCAGCGGATACTAGCTTGGTTCACGATACCCGCGGTGCTGCGGGTGGCGGGCAGCCTGTTCCAGAGCGAGGCGAGGTACGTGCTGTGGACGATCGCCTTGGTGTTGGAGTACATGGGGCCGGTGGCCAGCTTCTGGACGCCGGGTCTCGGACGCTCTACCACCGCCGATTGGACGGTCGAAGGTAGGCACTTCGCCGAGCGCTGCCGGTTGTTCGTCATCCTCGCTCTTGGGGAGTCGATCCTGGTGACCGGCACGACCTTTGGCGAGATCGAAGCGTCCACGGCCACGGTATCGACGTTCGTGGTCGCCTTTGTGGGCAGCGTGGCGATGTGGTGGCTCTACTTCTCCCGCAGCTAGGGGGCCGCCCGCAGGACGTTCTCCTCCTCTGAGGACCCAGGCCGGTTGGCCCGCTCCGCCTACAATTACTTCCACCTGCCCATGATAGCTGGTATCAGGGCGATCGCCGCGGCTGACGAACTCACTGTAGCCCATCCCGGCGAGCACGGAACGCTTGCCTCGGTCGCGCTGACCCTCGGGGGAACGGCGCTGTTCCGTGCCGGACATGCGCTCTTCAAGTGGGCTGTCTTCAGGGTGCTGTCCTGGCCGCGCGTGGTCGCGATCGCCGCGCTGATCGCCCTGATACCAGTGGGATTTGAGGTTCCAATGCTCGCGCTCGGGGGCACAAGCTTGATCGTGGTGAGCGTTGTTGCGATGTGGGACACCTTGGTCTCCCAAGGACGCTTAGGCTCGCCACGCCGGCCCACCACTTGAGTGCGGGCCACTCACTAGCACCGTATATAGGTGACTGATCATCGATATGCCTAGGAACTGAATTGTCCAAGTCCTCATCCGACATACCGATACGGGATCGGAGCATAGCCGCCCTTCAGACCGATCGGTGCCTATCCGGCGGGAGGCGTCAACCTTATCGTATTGTGGTCCCAGACTATAGTCGCTAGACGCGCAACCGTGGGCCGAGATTCTACGAGCGGATGACTTGTGGGGCTCTGAAGAGTTCCGCTTCGGGAGAACGGCGTTCCCGTAGACACGCGAGTCCAGAAACCTCCAGCTCCAGCACTTAGGGTTCCGCGTCGTGCTGATCGAAAACGGTGCACGATGGGTAGAGTTGGTACCCAAAAGAGCCCAGAGGCGTGCGCACCGCTTGCTCATTGCCCGAGTCTGTTCCCGTGGGTTAGGAGACGATTCGCACGCACCCCGGCGTATACCCATGCGGCGCCCGAGCTATTGTGCTGTGCCTGGGGGTCGAAGGCTCCATCAGAGGTCACGGGGCCGTCTGCACCCCGGATCTACGAGCTCGGTGCCAGAGTTCGGATAGTTGTGGCCTCGAGACGACCAGGCCGCGCGTGGCCCCGGCTGGAGCACGAGCTCGGTACACAGGGTGCACGGCCGTCCTTCCGGGCTGCGGCGGGTATAAACTGCGGCGGCGGAGTGTACGAGCGCGGAGGAGGAGATCTCTTGAAGGTTCTGGTGACGGGACGGCGCGGCAAGATGGCGAGGGGCCTCGTGCGGATGCTGGTCGAGGGCGGCCACGAGGTTCGGGGGCTCGTCCGAAAGGAGAAACGACTCCCGCCCGCTGAGGCGGACGGCGCCGAGCCCGTGCTATGCGCCCTAGAATCAGAGACGGTCGAAGGGGGTATCGGGGGGGCAGTCGAGGGCTGCGACGTGATCGTCTTCGTCGCTGGCGACCCGGAGGCCGGGTGGCCGACGATGTGCCCTTACCACCTCGCCAAGGCCCACGCCGACGAACGCCTGCGGGGCAGCGGACTCGACTACAACACCATTGTACGGTCGGGGAGCCCCACCGACGAGGAGGGGGCGGGCAGGATCGAGGCCGCCGAGCACCTCGGGAGGCGGGGCGAGATGCCGCGCGAAGACGTGGCCCGCACCCTCGCTTTAGGACTCGAGAGCCCGAACACCTCGGGCAAGACGTTGGAGGTCCTGGCCATCGAGACCCCGGTCGAGGAGGCACTCGTGCGGCTTTAGGCGAGATGCCTTCCCCTGATAAGTCCTTGAGACACCCAAAACGCGCAAGGCTCAGGAAGTTCATCGCCGCGGCGGCGATCTTGAGCGCAGGTGGACTCTTCTACGCCAGAGAGGTGGAGACGCGCAGGATCGAGGTCGTCAACCTGACGGTCGCCCTGCCGCGGTTGGCCCCGGAGTTCGACGGCTACCGCCTGGTTCAGATCGGGGACTTCCACCTCGACGAATGGACGCGGCCAGGGCGGTTGAACCGGATCATGGAGATGGTCAACGAGCTGCGCCCGGAACTCGTCGTCATAATGGGCGACTTCGCGAGCTACTCGACCAGGCACCTCGACGCGGGGCTGCTCGTCGGGGCTCTCCGCCGGCTCTCGGCGCACGACGGGGTCCTCGCCATCCTGGGCAACCACGACTACCTGACCAACGTAGACCTAGTGCGGCGCTGCCTCCGCGAGGGCGGCGTCACGGAGCTGCTCAACGAGGTTCACACCCTTAGGCGCGGCGAAGCCGAACTGCATGTCGCCGGGATCGACGATATCATGGAGGGCAAGAGTCGCCTGGATCTGGTGTTGAGGCGACTGCCGGAGGATGGGGCGGCGATCCTTCTAGCCCACGAGCCGGACTTCGCCGACGTAGCGACTGCCACCGGGCGCTTCGACCTGCAGCTCTCAGGCCACTCGCACGGGGGACAGGTGTGCGTCCCGCTCCTCACGCGCCTCATACTACCCCCCTTCTCCCAACGCTACCCGAGGGGGCTCCAGGAATTGGGGGGCATGGCCCTCTACACTAACAGGGGCCTCGGGACCGTCCACGCGCGGCTACGCTTCCTGTGCCGGCCCGAGATCACCCACATCACCCTCCGCTTGCTCGGACCGGAGGCGAGCACCGACCCCTGGCGTGGCAGGTAAAGCCGCGCTTCTCGCGGGATCGAGAACCCTCGATTCCGCGAGGACGGAGATGAGCTGGCGGTGGGTAGAATGGTGTGTGATGGGGTACCCCAAATACGGTTGGTGTGGATGATCTTCGGCGGCAAAAGACCTCCGCTTGTGCCTGACCCGGGCCAGCGGGTGGAGTTGTTGGCCGAGGACGGCTCCCGCCTGACGGGGTTTCGCGCCGTCTCTGGGCCCCTCACCACCGACAAAGGCGGCGTCGCCGTCCGGGTGGCAACCGAGGAGGAGTACCAGGAGGCCAGGAGGGAAGGCCGCCGGGCCGTCAGCATGTCCTGGGCCGTCGACAAGGTGGTGGTGCCACCGCCGCCCTGGTGGCGGTGGCAGCGGTGGTTCACGAGGTAGAATACGGCTCGGCACTCTGGGGGTCAGACGGTCTTCGTGGGTAGGTTGTTCTCGCTTACCGTTCGGCATTCAGGCCGTGGATCTGGTGGTGCACCTCGCGTAGGGCAGGGTAGATGTGGCGGTACACCCGGCGGAAGGCGGCGTCGTAGATCGGGACCTCGTCGGACACCGGCTCGACCAGCGTCTCGGCGTAGCGCAGCTCCCCGAGCGCCGCGGGAACGTCCGCGTAGATGCCGGCGCCTATCCCGCCGAGGATGGCGGCACCGAGGCTGGTGGCCTCCTCCACGCCGACAACTGTGATCTCTCGGTCGAACACCGTCGCCTTGATCCGCATCAGCAGCCGGTTCTGGGCGCCGCCGCCAATGGCGTAGATGGCTCGCAGATCTTCCCCACCCGCGTGCCCGAGGAGCGGTTCGAGCGAATTGCGGGAGTCGAATGCCAGCCCCTCCAGCACAGCCCGGAAGAGGGCCCCGCGCCCGACATCGGTGCTGAGGCCGATGAAGGCGCCGCGCGAGCGGGGGTCGTCGTAGGGCGGGTTCGCGAGGCGCAGGTGGGGCAGAAAGAAGGCACCCATAGACACCGGCGGAACCCCCTCCGCCTCGTCTATCAGCGCGTCATAGTCCGCCCCGCCGCCTAAAGTCTCCCGGAACCACTCGACGCTGGCGCCCGAGGTGTACTGGCCGCCGAAGACGTAGTACTGCCCTGCGACGTGGGCGCCCTGGGTGTAGCCCTGGTGGCCGACCTCGGGGTCGGTGAGTGGGCGCTCCAGCGGTAGGAAGATCGCCTCGGCGGTGCCGAGGGAGTTGAGCATCGTGCCGGTCTCGGTCGCGCCGACCGCCAGCGCCCCGCAGACGTGGTCGTGGCCGCCGACCGCGACCCGCGCGCTCTCGGGCAGCCCGGTCGCCTCTGTTGTCTCCGGGGTGACCGGCCCCAGAAGCGAACCGCCCTGGCGCAGGGGCGCGAAGAGGCCCGGCGAGACGCCCAGATCCTCGAGCAACCCCCCGGCCCACTCGAGCCGGTGTAGGTCGAGGGCGAGGGTGCGGGAGGCCAGGGAGTAGTCCGTGGCCGGGACGCCGGAGAGGCGGAACGCCATATAATCGGCCACGTTCAGCCAGGAGGCGGTGCGCGCGAAGGCGTAGGGCTCATTCTCCTTCAACCAGAGCAGCTTGCACAGCCCGAAGATTGGCTGCAGTGAGAGGCCGGTCAGGGCGAATAGATGGTCCGCGCCGAAGTCGCGGCCCAGCCGCTCTGCCTGGTGTCGCGAGCGTCCGTCGAACCAGGCGATGATGTCGTGTGTGGGCCGGCCTTCGGCGTCGAGTGGCACGGCGGCCTCGGCGAAGCTGGCGACGGCGATCCCGGCGACGCGGCGCGGGTCGTCGAGGCGGTCCGTGACCCTGCGCAGCGTCTTCGCGAAGGAATCCCAGAGCTCCTCTGCGTCGTGGTGAGCCCAGCCGGGTTTCGGGTAGCGGGTCGGAGTAGGCGAGCTGGCCCGCGCCACGGCCCTGCCGCTGCGGTCGAAGGCTACCGCCTTGATGTTCGTCGTGCCTACGTCGGTCCCGATTAGGAGCGGCTCCGCCGTCATCGGATTCTAGACGAACGATTCCGCGACGGGCAGACCCCAACCAGGGACCACGTCGGCGCCGACGTGCGTCTCGCCAGCTTCACCCTGGAGGATGCGGAGGTCGTCGAGCGCGCGGTAGACCTTCATGGTCTGCTGACCTGGGTCCACGACCAGCACCATCTGGCTGCCGGACTCTCCAAGAGAGGGCCTTATCGACGACCTCCAGATGGGCTCGGAAGGCGAAGTCACCTCGTCCGTCAGGTCCGATGCGCCTGGCCAGTAGCCTTTGATCTCAACTGTTTCGTCTAGGTGTGCCTGGTTTACGAAGGAAGCATCGGAGGCGCGCCCAGTGTCGGGGTTCGAGGCCAGCTTAAAACCAGTCTCCGTGGTGTAAGCCCTCCCGAGGTTGTTATCCTCGACGTGCCGTTCGAGCCGCGAAGCGATCCTCGAAGCGAGGTAACCGTGCTTGTCTCTCGCCGGTGTCGTCTTGCGCAATTCTCCCCTCACCAGCTGGTCGCGCAAGCCGTCTTTCGACATGCGGAGAAGCTTCTCGATTGTGGTATGCCCAGTCTCGAAAGTCATGGAGAAAACCTCGCTCCTTAGACGGTCGGTTGCTCTCTATCTTACTGCCGATCATCGGCTAGAGCAGCCTCGGTTTGTTGAGGAGCATCGCGCGTCGGATCGTACTCTACATGACCCCGGACTCGGCCAGCGCCTCGGCGACTGGTAGGCCGTCATGAATGACGCTTTTCAGGGCGCGGATCGTGCCGCGCGGGTCGTCGCTCTGCCAGATGTTGGGCCGAAGACGGCGCCCGCGGCCCCGGCCTCCGCAGCGTCGTGGACGACCTGCAGCGTCTCCTCAACAGTTTCCATCTTCGGGCCGCCCGCGATCAAGACGGGCCCCGGACAGTTCCCTGTCACCTGCCGAAAGTCTTCGGTGTAGTAGGTCTTGACGAGGTCCGCGCCGTGCTCAAAGCCGAGGCGCGCCGCGGAGGCCATCGCCTTGGGGGCTTTAGGGTTTGGGATGCGCTCGCTCGGGCAGGGCCGCGCCTCCACCATCAGCGGCAGGCCGACGCGCACGCACTCCCCGGCTGCCGTAGCGACCACGCGGTAGGTCTGGAGCTCGACCCGGATGCCGACGAACGCCATCAGCACCACCCCGTCAGCCCCCAAAAAGAGGGCGTCCTCGACCGAGTGCAGCAGGCTCCACTCCGTGTGGGCCAGCCAGTCTTCGCGGTACAGGCTGGAGCCGCCGTCCAGCCGGAGGATGGTGGGTATGCGGTCAGTCAACTGCTCGCGGTAGCGCTTCGCGACGCCGAAGGTCGTCATCACGGCGTCGGCCCCGTCGTCTACGGCGGCCTCGATCCGCACCCGCAGTGTAGCAGGCGTCCCTAAAACGGATATACGACCAACCCCAACGCGCCGAGCGTGTACCATGCCCCGAAAGCCACTCCCAAAACGCCGAGTACCGGTGCCACCCGCTCGAAGTTGCGCCCCACCGGGCCGCCGGCGATGGCGAACCCGAAGGCGGTCGAGAGGAGCGCCATCGAGATCGCCGTACCGGCGGCGAAGAGCAGCAGCGCTCCCGTGGCCTGGACCTTGTCCGAGATGGTCGAGAGCAAGAGCAGCGTCAGTCCGCCCGAGCCGCCAATGCCGTGCACGAGACCTACCCCGTAGGCCGAGAGCGGCGTGCGCTGCGGGACGCGGTGGGCGTGCCCGTGCGAGGTGTCCTCGGCGTGGGAGTGGACGTGACGGTGGGCCTGGCCGCCGTCGTGGGTGTGGACGTGAGCGTGCAACGGACCGCGCCGCCACTGGAAGACCAGCCGCGCAGCGAGTGCAACGATTATGAATCCGATTAGGGTCTCGGCGGCCTGCTGCACGGTCTCGGGCAGGTAGCGATTGAAGAGCACTAGCGGCACCCCGATCAGGACCAGCGTCGTGCCGTGGCCCGCCCCCCACAGTAGACCCATGATCCCGGCCTTGCGCAACCTCTCGTGGTCCTTCTCCGATGCGATGAGCGTCGTGACCGCCGCCAGGTGGTCCGGGTCGCTCGCGTGGCGCAGACCGAGGAGCCCGCTAATTAGCAGTATGACGCCGAGGCTCGCGGAGCCGTGCATGAAGCCTTCTAGCCAGCTGTCTATCGCGTCCACGCGCTCCTCCTATCGCTCGCCTTGCGGTGCACCCTGTAGTGCAGACCGCACGAACTCCCGGTCGTGCTCCCAGGCGAAGTCCGTCCCGTCCACCTCGCCGATGGAGATCCAACGAACCTCCGCCACGTCGTCCGCCGGACGCGGCTCGCCCTCAACTATACGCGCCCTAAGGCCTATCGCCAGAACCCCGTTCCCCTCAAACCCGTAAGTGTGCGTCGCGAGCAAGACCGGGTTCTCGTCGACCTGGACCTCCACACCTAGCTCCTCGCGCACCTCGCGCATGAGTCCTTCCACCGGGTGCTCCCCGACTTCTAAGAATCCCCCGGGCACGTCCACCTTGCCCTTCTCCGGTTGCACGGCTCGCACCGTGACGAGCGCCCTGTCGCCGTCCACGATGGCTGCACCCACTGAAGGAGCGGAGTTGCGGTACCACGACCGGCTGCACTCCGAGCACCTCACGCCGCCGCTTGGGCGCGGCTCTCCCAAAGGAGTCCCGTCTGCCGGGCAGAAGCGGAAGGGCTCGGTGGGGGATAAGAGAACCTCTTTCTGGTCCTCGATCACGGGCGGGCTGTTACGAGCTTTTCGGCGACGCCGGCGAGCTGATCCACGGTGCGGATCGCCGCCTCCATCTCCCGCTGCTTGGAGGCGGAGAAGTCGAGCATCTTACGCAGAGCCCGGCGTCGGATTTCCGAGTTGTCCTTCGCATCCTTCTTGAGAAGCCTCTCCCGCTCCTGCATTTGCCTTACAAGAACTGGCAAGCTTTTAGGGATGTTCTCAGACTGGGCTTCGAGCTCGGCGATCAGGACCTCGTCGGGCATCTCCATCTCGTGCAGGTGCCCGACGAGGTCCTGAAGGTCCACGGCCGAAACGTCGAGCGGTATCTCGTCGCCCACCCCGAATACCGGACCGCCGGGGTTGAACATGTTGCGCGATCTCCTCACGCGCATATGGTAGGTCAGGCGCTGCAGCGCGCTATCCATCGCGCCCGGCTTACGGTTCAGGATCAGCTCTTGAGAGAACATCGAGAGCCGCATCCTCTCCGCATCGCCGTGGATGTCGTTCGAGGGACGCATCCTGTCCTCCTCAAAGAACCTGCGTATACCCGTGGACTCGTTAGTGTCGTGGCTGTGACCCTCTTCTGCCAGCTCCTCGTCCGCGGCCTCCGCCGTTGCGCTTCCGAGGATCTCGAACCCCTCGGTCGGGCGGTCTAGATCTGGTCGCCCTTTCCCTCGGAAGCTGTTACTACAAATATAATAGCCTCGTTCAACCGAGTCTAGCGAGGCCCCGGGTGTCGAGGTTGGGTTTTATAGCACTATGGCATATGCCACGCTACTAGTCAGACCTCGGCACGAAGAGTTCGGCGTATACCCAGAGCCTGGCTGGCAGGGATAGCGGGCTAGGGTAGCCTACTTCCTCATCCTGACAGCGTTACCTTAGAATAGCCACGTGATGAAGCAGATGAGTACAAGGACGATAGTGAGCAAGGCGGTAGCGCGGTTCGGACTCGTAGCCTCGCATTGTACGAGAGAAAGCCGCCGCCATGAAGGAGCAAAGATCGATCTGCCAGGCCGGCCCCGACAATACGCCAGGACGTTTATGTCGAGTTCGCCTACGGGAGTGGCGAGAGCATGCCAGCTTAGCACAACAATGCTTTGATACTACAGATTGTAGTATGAGATCTCTATCACGATCCAGCGCTGGGACCTTGTACCACCAGATCCTGCTGGAGTTGACGGACCGGATCGAGTCCGGTGAGATCGGGGTGGGGGACCGTTTGCCGAGCGAGGCGGATCTGGTCGTGGAGTTCGGGGTGAGCCGGACGATGGCGCGGCGGGCTTTGGACGAGTTACGGCGCCAGAGCCTCGTACGGCGGGAGCCTGGACGGGGGACGTTTCTGGCGAGCCCGCGGCTGCGGTCCAACCTAGCGTACCTGCACAGCTTCTCCGAGGAGATCGAACGCTGGGGCTACACGCCGGGGGTGTGGCTCGTCTCGCGGGAGGAGAGGATCGCGGGCGAGGAGGTCGCGGCGTCGCTCGGCGTCGCTCGGGGTCGTGGCCGGGGAGAAGGTGCTCTTCGTACGGAGGCTGAGGCTGGCGGCCAGGCGTCCGATCTTCGTGTGCGCCTCGCACCTGCCGGTGACCCGCTTTCCCATGTTGAAAGACGCGGACTACGAGGCCATCTCCTTGAGCAGGCTGTTTGAGGAGAGGATTGGGCGCAAGATAGTAGCGTTCGTATCCCGCCCGAGACTCATCCTCTGAGAGGGTATTGGCGAAGTCGTAGTGGAACGGCTCGGGGGTGAACGGGACTGCCGTCCGGGCCGGCGGTAGATGCGGCCCTCGGCGCTCGTCTCGCTAGCTGCTACAGCAGCGTACGCCCCCTCGAGCGGGCGCATCACCCAGATGGGCTATCTTTGCGGTGGCTTAGCCGTTGCGAGCGCATTTCTGAACGCATGAGTGCCTTACCCACCGAAGCTCGTAGAAGGGGCGGTCTCGAAACTTAGCCCCGAGCGGACCTTGGGAGGTTCGTATCCACGATTCTGCGCCGAGTCTCGTTTGGGTGTGGCATGATGGGTGCGGGTAAGGATAAGGTAGCCACGTCATCGGTAGGAAGCGGAGGGAAAGTCATGGAGGGAAACCGCCAACAGGTAGAAGACTTGATGCGCTTCTTTGGGTTAGAGGAGAAGGAGGCTCGGGCGGCTTACCACCTCCGCGTCGCTGAGGAGCTATTCGAAGAGATCTCCGAGGAAACGTCTAAGACGAGCGGGTTCCCGAGAGTCCGAGGGATCAGGGCGTGGATGCACGATGAGATGGACTTCGGCGAGCACTTCCAGGCGCTGAGAAATCAGCTTGCGAGAAGGGTGCTGCAACGGGACTATCCCGAAGGATGGGGCAGGAGACCGGGGCCAAGCTCGGAGGCGAGTTCAGACTAACTAGAGACTGTCTGGAAAGTAGCTGGATGGGTCGGATCGCGCGTTTGTCGGTAGCGCGAAGCGCCGAGAAGGGTACCCTTTCGCCCGTTTTGTGCAGGCTCACGGGACCATGAAATGGAGCCTGTCCGGAGTTTCCAGACAGTCTCTAGAAAAGGAATTCTGCGAAGTTCGTGTGAGCTGAATGCCAATCGGGTAAGGGTGATTATGGGATGGCA
>DASQVA010000183.1:0-18106 GCA_035641035.1 Rubrobacter sp.
TGCAACTCTCGAAAATCCTTATACCTAAGCCGGCAACAGTCTTCGATCGAATAACAGCACGACATATCCTTCACTTCTCTACACCGAGTACAATATGTTGAGCTTAAACCAAACGATACTATGGTACGAAACTTCCGTGAATCGTTTCTAGAAGGTTAGGTAAATCTAATGTCGAGATGCACCCGCGAAGATTGGTAGTTCGTTTCGGTAGCGCAGGGCAAGAAGGGCGCTTGGTTGCGGCACGGGATGGTAGCGGGAGCCCTCCTGGAGGGGCATGATGTCAATATGAAGTATCTGGTCTGGGATTTCGACGGGACACTAGCCTACCAGCCCGGGGGATGAGCCTGACGTTACTGGAAGTTCAAGGGGAGGAGATACCCGGGCGCGACGTGGACCGCGATGCTCTGCGTTCCTCTCTGCTGGCTTCCCCTAGCACGCCCCGGACACGCCCCATCTCAAACTCGTCGTGGTGGACCGCGGGTGGACGGGTCTCGCTCCGATCCTGATCCGGGCATTCGAGGCGGCGGGGTAGACGCGGTGTTGGCCTGGGTCCTGGCGGAAAGAGTGCGTTACGTCTACACGGATCCCCGACATTGGCACCTCTACGAGGATGCCGTTTTCGCCCCGCGCCTGCCCTCTTCACTAGGGTGGAGGCACTTTGTCCTGTCCAACCACGTGCCGGAGTTCGGCAAGATCGCGCTAGGTTGGACCTAGCCAGGCACGTCGCTCGGGTGTTCAACTGCGTCAAGAGAGTAGCTACGAACACGACCCGCGGCCCTTCGACCAGATTCTGGAGGCCACTGCTGGCGCGGAGGCGTTGTGGATGATCGGGGACAGCGTAGACGCCGACGTCACCGGCGCCGCGTCGGTGGATATCCTGCCATACTCGTCTGCAGACGGCATGATGGCGTCGAGCGTTGTTGCGAAGACCTCCCCGGGCTTTTTCATCCATCGTCGAGAGATGACGTGGATCACGCCACCGCAGGGGAGGCGTAGAGCTCGGTCGGCGGGTCATGCGCCGACCCAGATGGAGCGCACGAGATCCTCGCTTGGTCAACCGTCCCACGAGGCCTGGCAGGTCGGCGGGTGCGAACTCTTCGGCCGAGGCCTCAAGCTCCTCTCTAGACCACAAGAGCAAGCCACGAAACACCCTCGTCTCCCCGGTTCTGAGGACACTGGGTCGCGGCTCGAGGACGGGCACGCCCGCGAGATGACGTAGCGCTCTAACTAGCATTAGAGAGTCCCCTTACGGAAGCACACTCGCGGGACCAGATCCAGGGCCCCAGCTCCTCGAGTTCGAAATTCGTCTCTTCGAGAACCTATCGCCTCGCGGCATCCTCCTGGGTCTTCCCGTTCTCCAGCCCGGCACCCAGCGCGCACCACCACCCGCCGCGGTAGACGAACCTCACCAGCAGTACCTGCCCATTCTCGCCGAGAAGGACGACGCGGGCGGTCCGGCGACCGGTCGGCCTTTACTCATTGCGCCTCGCGTAAACGAGTCAATGCACGGGCCTGAGCAACGAGCGCCACCGTGGAGAACTGCAGGCTACTCCAGATATTCCACTAGCCCCACACGCACGTACGCCGGGGGGTTTGCGACAGGATTTAAAGAGAGGAGGCAACACGCCACAGGCACGACGACCTTTGATTCCGACATACGCTTTATACTACGGGCATGAGGCCAGTATGTTTTCTATCGGATTTCGGTCTCGCCGACGACTTCGTCGGCACGTGCAAGGGCGTGATGCTCAGAATCGCGCCCGGGCTTCACATCGTGGACCTTACGCACGAAGTGCCAGGCTTCGCGGTGGAGGCGGGGGCAGAGATCCTGCAGCACGCCACCCGCTACATGCCCGCCGACGCGGTGTACCTGGCGGTGGTGGACCCCGGTGTCGGTACGGGACGGCGGGAGCTCGCGCTCCAGACCGAGGGCGGGGCGCTACTGGTAGGCCCCGACAACGGGCTGCTCATCCCGGCGGCGGAATCGCTGGGCGGCGTGTCTGAGGCGGTCGTACTCACCGACGAACGTTACCACCAGAAACCCATCTCTAACACTTTCCACGGCCGCGACGTGTTCGCCCCCATCGCGGGGCACCTCGCGGTCGGGGCGGAGCTTTCGGGACTTGGGGAAGCGGTGGAGCCTTCTTCCCTGGTAAGGCTCGACCCGCCTAGAGTCGTCTCCGAGACTGGGGAAGGGTTCGTGGCCCGTATCATCGCCATAGACCGCTTCGGCAACGCCCGGCTCTCCCTGGCGCAAGAGGGGTCGGGGCTCGAGTACGGCAACAACCTAAAAGTGGACGTGGGAGACGGCAAGATGTCGGTCCGATACGTGGAGACCTTCGGGTCTGCCAAGACCGGCGAACTGGTGCTTGTCCCCGACTCCCACTGGCGCCTGAGCCTCGCCATAAACCAGGGCAACGCCGCTCAGGCGCTCGCGCTTGGGGTCGGCAGGAAGGTGCACCTGATACCCACTGCGGACCTTATGGGAGATCCACTTCGGGGGGAAGCACCCAGTGTCTGAGCGCCGGGATCCCGCCACTGGCCCGCCGGCGAGTCAGGGGGCCGTTTCACTCTCGCCCGAGGAGTGGGGCCGGATGACGCGGGCCGCCGCTCTGCGCCCACTCAACCTCGTCGTGCTCTTGATCGGGGCGGTCGTCTTCGTCGCCACCCTTAACTGGTGGCTGATACTCCTCACCCTCGTGACCTACGCCGTCCTGGTCTTTCTGACCGCGAGGGACCCCTTGTTTCAGCGCCGCATCCTCCAGAAGAGCGAGATCCCGCTATGGCCGCCCGCCTCCCCTAAGAACGCCGACATTTCTCCGGAGCGGCGTGCCCGCTGGCTCCCCCGCGGCGAGACCCGGCAGAAGGTGGAGGCTGCCCTAGTAGCCTACCGCAAGGTCGTCGCCGCCATCGAGTTATCCGACGACACGACCCAGGCCGTCCTCAAAGACTCGATCCCCAGGCTGCACGCCACGGCGGACCGGCTGGTGGACGTCGCCCGCAGCAGGGAAAAAACCGCCGAAGCCGCCCGCGATCTGCGAAGGGCCCCTTGCGCTTCAGCGGACGCCAGAAGAGAGAACCTCCGCGAACTGGAAGACGGGATAGGCGCAGCGGACGCGGAGATCTCTCACACCTTCGAGCAGTTCCTATCCCTCAGGGCCAAAGTCGTCCGAGTCTCCATAGACAGCGCAAACCTAACCCGGACGAACGAGTTGAACGTCTCACTAGATGAGCTGAACACCCGCCTCGAAGCCCTCAGCGAGATTATGTCCCCGCAAGGAGACACCCCCCAAGAGCGCTGATACTGAGAGACTCACCCAGGCGACGCGGCTCACCACCATCACGTTTCGCTACATTCCCAGCGCAGCGCCGGACAGCAATAGCCCGGTCGTGTATCGGTCAGTATGCCGCACCACCAGGGTGAGCATGTGCAGGTTCAGGTCGGGTATTCAACAGCGTTTTCGCAGGATGATTACTCGCGATTCGTATTCGCTGGAAAAGGTAAGCTGGTCCACCGCAGCGAGCTGGGGGTGGCGCTCGAGATGAGTCGCCTCTGGTCTAGGCGGAGCTGGCCCGCCAGCCCCGACCGCCGTTCTCCTCCTCGACGACCTCGGGCTGCGGCGTGGTTCTGCGGATCGGAACGCCACCCAACTCCTGCCGGGATTCCTCCACGGAGACCAGGGAGTCCTGGAACCAGTTCTCCAGCTGCCCCATAACGCGGTCCCGGTACACCTCAGAGCCGCCGGAAACCTCCTCGGCGTAGCGCTCCGCCCCGTCCACGACCTCGCCGGCTCGCCGCTGTGCGCGCTGGTAGAGTTCGGTCTCGGGGACCTTCGCGTTCGCGCGATGGCGGGCTTCCTCGATAATGCGCTGAGCCTCCTCTTCGGCCGCAGCGACCTGGGCCCCGCACTCCCGTCGAAGCGACTCGGCCTCCGCCAGTTCCTGGGGCAGAGATCCCCTTAGCTCGTCCAGCATCACAAGCAGATCGGACCGATCAACGACGGCCCACCCCTTACGCATCGGCACGCCGGATGCGTCCTGAACGATCGCCTCTAGTTCGTCCAAAACCCCGCTTATGTACTGCATATCTTCTCTCATGGGTCCAACCCTAGCACGCCCTTTCAGGCTACGCTAGCCTTTCTGAAAGTATTTTTCGATGCTTTACCTCATCTTTAGGTCTAATTTTATCTTAAGGTTAAGTGTAAGCCTCTCGGCAGCTGCCAGAGTCCTCAAGTCCGGCTCGCTCAGCGGATTTTTCGTCTTAGGAGTGAGGTACGACGAGTTATCCACAGGGATGACCTACCCGGAAGCGAAATTGAACCCCTTTGCGAGGCACCATTTCGGGTGTCTGGACACCGTAGCTCCGATCCGTGACCACGCGCGATCGGGTTCTTGTGTCTCGGGGGTGATCCAGCGGTCAACTCTTGGTCGGTAGAGGGCGAGCCCGTCATCCACCGTGACAGCATCCCCGCGTAAGACGGGATGTGCCTCGCTAGTAGGCCTCTTTCGTCAAGAAAACCTAGCCGTGGGGTGTAGAGAGGCGTTGCGCCGGGCTGTAGTCGGGGGATATGCCCGCCCGGTCCCCGCAATGGTCGAATGCTTCTAGACCGCTTGCTCCACCTCGTTCATAAGTCGGCTCCCGATTCCTTCACGCCGGAAGCGTGGCAACACGTTGAAGTCTTAGCTCCCCAGCACTCTGGCCTCATGGAAGGGCCGATAATCCGAGCTCCAGCTGATAGTCGGGTACTCAAAGCAAGGTAAAGTATCCTCTGAAGAACGTAAAGAAGATAGCTCGAGGGCCCTGCCGTTGTTCAGCGAGGTACCGCTCGTACTGTGAGCGCGGTTTGTCCCATCCGAGCGCCCGATAGCCGCGGCTTTCGGCTCAATGCTCAATGTCTCGGTCGTCTAACGAGCAAACTTCGGGGTATTCTCTGTTCGACCTCTTCGAGGCCTGCTCATCTCAGCGGCTATTGTAGACAGCGAAGCCCACCGCGACTAACGCGGGGAGCACCCGAAAAAAATTGCCTGAGGCGAAGGAGTCTATGAGGAAAGGCGCGTATGCGGCGGCGACCGCGACGCCCGAGATGGTCATCGCAAACGGGCCCCCGTTGCGTCCGCCGGCCCGGTGGACTAGCGTACCGGCACCGTATCCGGCCAGGGCGGAGAAGATTAAGCTGAAAAAGCCGATCTGGAAGATGGCGAGCACCACAGGCACGCCGAGTAGCGCAACGGCTACCCCGGCTAGCAGGCTCCGGACCATCTGGCTCCCCTTCATGACGCCGGCCCTGGCGCCGCGGGGGAGCCTGGCGTCGTCCGGGCACTTTATCCCCACCTCGGTCTGCCGCATGCACTCGGTGCAGATGGGCCGTCCGCAGGTGGCGCAGGAGACGCGGGTCTCCCTCTTAGGGTGACGGTAGCAGCGCATGGTCTCGACCATCAGGTTCCCTTCCGGTCTCGTCCGCTCCGCGTCAGCTCGCCACGGGGCATCAAGACGAGTTCTCGTTTGTAGCTTCGATGCACCTCGGCGACGGACCGGCTAAGCTCTAGCTCCTTTTTTCGTAGCTCTTCGCGCAGCAGATGGTTCTCGGCCTCTAGCCCGGCCACGTGCCGCTCGAGGTCAAGGACCTTCCTCACCCCAGCGAGGTTCATCCCCATTTCCTGGGTGAGCTTCTGGATGTAGCACCCGAGGTCCACGTCCTCCTGGCTGTAGAGTCTAGTGTTCTTGATGCTTTTGCGCGGGCGCAGCAGGCCCTTCTGCTCGTACATCCGCAGGGTCTGAGGATGCACCCCGATGAGATCGGAGGCCACCCCGATCATATAAACCGGTCGCTTCCTGAGGTTCATGATCCCACCGTCTTGAAAAGATCCTCTCTCACGTCCTCGTCCCGTTCCTCGGCGAGGGCCTCCAGGATCTCCCGCTCCCGCCGCTTGAGCTTCTTGGGCACGACCACGCCTACCCGAACGATGAGGTCCCCCCTCTCCCCCCCCTTGGCTCGGGTCTTGGGCGCCCCGGCCCCGCGTACTTTGAACTGCTTACCGTCCTGCGTACCTGCCGGCAACCTGAGCCTTACCGTCCCGCCCCCCGGCCGCGGTACCTCGATCTGCGCCCCCAGAGCCACCTCCACGAAGCTGACCGGCACCTCGACCACGAAATCGTCCCCGCGCCGCGTGAAGACCGGGTGTTTCTCGACCTGCGTCACCACGTAGAGGTCTCCCGCCGGGCCGCCCTTCTTGCCCGCGCTACCCCTTCCAGGAACCCTGACTCTCATGCCGTCCTTCGCCCCAGCCGGTATCCTGACCTTGACCTGGCGGGTCCTGCGAACCCTGCCGTTGCCCCCGCAAACGGTACACGGCTTCTCGATGATCCTTCCCTCGCCCCCGCACCTCGAACAAGGTGTCGAGAGCGCGAACAACCCCTGATCCCGGCTCTGCACGCCCCGCCCACCACACTCGGGACACGTCCGCGGCGCCGTCCCGGGGGCAGCCCCCGTCCCACGACACTCCCGGCAACCCTCCTCCACCGGCACACCGACCCGCGTCGTAACTCCCTCCAAGGCGTCCTTAAATTTCAACCTGACGCTGACGGTTACGTCGTCGCCCTTCGCCGGGGACCTCGCCGTGCTGCTTTGCGTGCGGCCGAAGATGTCTCCGAGATTTCCGAAGCCGCCGCCAAAGAGGTCGGAGAGGTCGGATAAGTCCTCGAAGTTCGCGCTGTGGGCGCGCCTCTGGCCGGGGCCCTGCTGCGAGCCGAAGAAGTTACGTGGGCCTTCGTCGTATTCCTTTCTTTTCTCGGGATTCGAGAGAATTTCGTAGGCGTGCTGGATCCCCTTGAAACGCTCCTCGGCGTCTTTGTCCCCAGGGTTGGCGTCCGGGTGATATTTGCGCGCCAGCCGACGATAAGAACGACGGATCTCGTCCTGCGAGGCCTCCTTGGATAGCTCCAGAACCTTGTAGAGGTTCACATTCTCCATACCTAAACCTGCTTCGCAACCACAACCTTGGCGGGACGGATGGGCTTGCCGTTGAGCAGGTAGCCTCTCTGGAAGGTCTGGAGAATGATCCCCTCCTCGTGTTCCTCGGATAGACGGCCCATCACGGCCTCGTGCACGTTAGGATCGAAGGGCTGGCCGTCCGAGGCGACGGGCAAGAGCCCCTCATTGCCCAGCACGTCGGCGAGCTGGTTGCGGGTGGCCAGCACGCCTTCGCGAATATCGCCGCCGGCTTCGAGGGCACGGTCGAGGTTGTCTAGTACGGGCAAGAGCTCCTGCACGAGCCTCTCTGTGGCCATCGAGAGCATGCGCTCGCGCTCGCGCTCCTGGCGCTTGCGCGAGTTCTCGAACTCGGCCTTCAGGCGACGCAGGGCGTCTAGGTACTGATCCCGCTCCTGGCGCGCGGACTCAAGCTCCTCGGAGAGGACCGCCAGCTCCTCCTCGACTATACTGGATTCCGCGACGAGGGGCTCGGAGACCGGGGCGTCGAAGATCTCTGGCGCATCTGGGGCTTGTGGCGTGCCGGGATCCTCTGGGGATCCCTGGGCCTCCTCGACCGGCTCCTCGTCCTGCGGCGTCCCGTCCTCTCCCACGTCGTCGGGGGCGCGCTTGTTCTCCTCGCTGCTCAAAGCTCCCTAGTCCTCCTGTGGCTGCTGCAGTAAGGGCGGCCAAGGAACTCTCGGCCGCCCTCCGCTAGCTTAATTACCTGCGTTCTTCGCCGTCTTCCTCGTCCTCAACGACTTCGGCGTCCTCCACCAGGTCGTCGGTATCCGTGGCATCGGCGGCGCTGGCCTCTTGCTGCTGCTGGGCCTGACTATAGAGGACCTCTGAGAGCTTGTGGGAGGCCGTCATCAGGGCTTCCTGCTTGCTCTTGATCTCCTCTAAGTCGCCGCCGGCGAGCGCCTCCTTGGTCTCCTTGATGGCCTGCTCTATCTCGAGCTTGGTGTTCGGGTCGACCTTGCCATCCACGTCCTTTAAGGAGCGCTCGATGGAGTAGACCAAGTTGTCCGCGTTGTTGCGGACGTCAGCTTCCTCGCGGCGGCGCTGGTCCTCCTCGGCGTGCGACTCCGCGTCCTGCATCATCTGTTGAATTTCCGCGTCGGACAGGCCGCTGGAGGCGGTAATCGTAATCCTCTGCTCCTTACCGGTCCCGAGGTCCTTGGCCCCGACGTTCACGATACCGTTCGCGTCGATGTCGAACGCGACCTCGATCTGGGGTACACCCCTGGGCGCTGGTGGGATCCCCACAAGCTGGAAGTTACCGATCAGCTTGTTGTACGCCGCTATCTCGCGCTCGCCCTGGTAGACCTTGATCTCGACCGAACCCTGGTTGTCGTCGGCAGTCGTGAAAGTCTCGGCCTTACGCGTAGGTATAGTCGTGTTCCGCTCGATGAGCTTGGTGAATACCCCGCCCTTGGTCTCTATACCGAGGGAGAGCGGCGTGACATCGAGGAGCAGCACGTCCTTGACCTCGCCGGCGAGAACGCCGGCCTGGATGGCGGCCCCGGCCGCGACGACTTCATCGGGGTTGATGCCCCTGTGGGGTTCCTTGCCAGTTATCTCCTTCACCTGGTCCTGGACCGCGGGGATGCGGGTCGAGCCGCCGACGAGTATCACCTGGTCGACCTGACCTGGCTGCAGCCCAGCATCCTGCATCGCGCGGCGCACCGGGCCTGCGGTCGCCTCGACGAGGTCCGCAGTCAGGTTGTTGAACTGCGCCCGCGTGAGCGTCAGGTCCATGTGCTTGGGGCCATTCTGATCCGCGGTGATGAAGGGCAGGTTTATGGAGGTGCTCGTCGTGGAGGACAGCTCCTTCTTGGCCTTCTCGGCCGCCTCCACGAGGCGCTGGGCGGCCATCTTGTCCTTGGAGAGGTCTATGCCCTCGGCCTTCTTGAACTCAGCTACCATCCACTCGACGACCTTGGAGTCGAAGTCGTCGCCGCCGAGGTGGTTGTTGCCGCTGGTAGCCTTGACCTCGAAGACCCCCTCGCCGAGCTCCAGGATAGAAACGTCGAATGTGCCGCCGCCGAGATCGAAGACGAGGATAGTCTGGTCCTGCTCCTTGTCGAGGCCGTAGGCCAGGGCCGCTGCGGTCGGCTCGTTGATGATGCGCTTGACGTTGAGGCCGGCGATCCTGCCGGCGTCCTGGGTGGCCTGGCGCTGGGCGTCCTCGAAGTAGGCCGGCACCGTGATCACGGCGTCGGTAACCTCTTCACCTAGGTATTCCTCGGCGTCCCTCTTGAGCTTCTGCAGGGTCATTGCGGAGATCTCCGGCGGCGAATAATCCTTGTCATCCACCTGGATACGGATGTCCCCACCCGGCCCGGACTTGACCACGTAGCCGACGCGCTCCGCCTCGGTCTTCACGTCGCTATAGCGTCGACCCATAAAGCGCTTGATCGAGTAGATCGTACGCTCCGGATTCGTGACGGCCTGTCTGCGGGCGAGCTGCCCCACGAGACGCTCCCCGCTCCTCCTGTCGAAAGCCACCACAGACGGCGTCGTCCGCTCCCCCTCGGAGTTGGTTATCACCGTCGGGTCCCCGCCCTCGAGAACGGCCACGCAACTGTTCGTGGTACCCAAGTCTATGCCAATGCTCTTGCTCACTCGTACACCCCCAAAAAATAAAGGTATCTAACTTTTCTGACAGTATAAAATCTTAGTGTCCTATATGCAAGTTTTCTGTTTCGCAGGCTGGACTACGAAGCGAGCCTCGTATAGGATAATATGGTTTCTCCGGATAGCGGGGAGTGGAAGGGGCAGTTCTTAGTAGTTTGGATGAGACCATCTTGATAGTCGACGACGACGCGGCGCTTCTCGAGGTGACGTCGATGGTGATGGCGTCGGAGGGTTACAGGGTACTGACGGCGGAGGACGGGGTCGAGGCACTTCGTATCCTAGGCCGGGAGGGCCTGGATTTGGTGGTACTCGACATCATGCTGCCGAGGATGAGCGGGTTCGAGGTCTTGAAGAAGATGCGGGAGCAGAGCGATGTCCCGGTGGTTCTGCTCACGGCCAAGAGCCAGTCGGTGGACAAGGTCGTGGGTCTCGAGCTCGGGGCGGACGATTACATAACCAAGCCTTTCGACACCAAGGAGCTGCTCGCGAGGATCAAGGCCATCTTGAGGCGCTTCGGGCGGGACGGCAGGGGTCGTGAGGGGGTGCTGAAGCTCGGCCAGCTAGAGCTCGACCCGAACGGTTACACGGTGAGCCGGGCGGGGGAGCCGCTGGAGTTGACACCAACGGAGTTCAAGATACTGACGCTCCTGATGCGGCGTCCGGGGCAGGCGTTCACGCGCGCCCAGATCTCCGAGGCGGTCTCCACGGGGTCGCACTACCTTGCCAGCCGCTACATAGACGTCCACATCAGCCGCTTGCGGGCCAAGGTCGAGCGCGACCCGTCCAGGCCCGAAGTTATACAGACCGTCCCGAGCGTCGGCTACCGAGCCGCCAGGTCGGCCTAAGGCCGGCGGTGGAGGAGAGCGATAGATAAGAGGGGCGATAGACGGCTGCCGGCGCTGAGCTTCAAAGCTCGGATCTTCGTGGCGCTCGTCGGCATCTCCTCCGTGACGAGCCTGATCATCGGTCTGGTCCTCTACTACTTCGCCCAGGATCGGCTGGTCGCCGCGGAGAAAGATCTGCTCATCGAGCGTTCCCAGACGGCGAACGCCGGCGCGCAGGACTTCCTTGAAGGTCTTGGCGCCTCGGAGGACCGTCCTCTCCCCCTCTCCGAAGCCCACGCGGAGAAGCTTGTCCGGTCGGTCGCCGACCGGACGGGCCTCGGGGTGCTCTACGTTGGGCCCGACGCAGAGCCCCTGGCCGCCCGCGACAGCCTCGGGAACCCCCTCGACCCACCTGAGGTTTACAGGCGGCTCGGGGTCGACCAGGGAGAGCTCGAAGAGACCGCAAGGTCACCCGAGGCAAAGGGCCGACCTGCGTGGAGCGAGGGGCGTTCGGGTTACGTGGCGCTGTGGGCGCTCACGGGATCTGACGGGACCGTCAAAGGCGTCTTAATCTACGACGTCCCCAGGGACGAGCTGGAGGAGACGCTCGCGTATCTCCGCTACGGTATCCTCGGGGCCATCTTGACGAGCGTCTTGCTCGCCGGGGCGGCGAGCCTGCTCCTCACGCGTCGGGTCACCCGCCCCCTCTCCGAGACCAGGGACGCGGCCATAAGGGTCGCCTCTGGAGACTACGCGACGACCGTGCCGGTGAAGAGCCGCGACGAGCTCGGCGAGGTCGCCAGGGCGTTCAACTACATGGCCGAGGAGATAGAGCACTACGTCGGGGAGATCCAAGAGCAAAAGAGCCGCCTGGAGGCCGTCCTCGAGGCCTCCCCAGAGGCGGTAGTCGCCACCGACCCCCAGGAGCGCGTCACGATGGTCAACCCCGCGGCGGCCAGGATGCTCGGCATAAGGCCCTCTGACCGGGGGCGCACGCTGCAGCAACTGGGCTCCCCACGCGGGATCCTCAGGTGCCTGCGCGAGGCCGCGGCCAACGGGGTTGCCGTGCGGGAGGTCGAGTTTGGGGAGAAGGCCTACTGGGCCTACGCGGCCCGGATGGACCGGGGTGAAGACGCCGTCGCGCGCGACGACGGCAACGCCGGCATCATCCTGGCCGTAAGGGACATAACCGAGTACCGCTCGTTGGAGAAGGCGAAAACCGCCTTCGTCTCGGATCTCTCTCACGAGTTAAGGACGCCGCTGACCACTATCCAGAGTGCGGTGGGTCTGCTCGAGCGGGCGCGCGACAAGCTAGACCCGCTGGAGCACCGGGCGCTAGAGCTGGCCGACCAAGAGCTCAAGCGTATCCGGGGGATGGTCGAGGAGCTGATGACGTTAGCCCAGATGGACTCCTGGCAGTACCAGCTCGAGGTCGGGCCGGCCGACCTGAGCACGGTGGTCCAAATCGCCATAGAATCTATAGGGTCCAAGGCAGAGAGGTTCGGCATCGGAATCTATTTCGACGACGCGGGCCAGCACCGGTGCGTATGCGACGTGCAGAAGCTCTACCAGGTCTTCCTTAACCTGCTTGATAACGCGATCAAGTACTCCGATTCCGGCGCCCGCGTGGACGTTACCATTGAGGAGGACGTCTCGTCACTGACCGTGCGTGTCCGGGATACGGGCGTGGGCATCCCCGACGAGGATCTGAAACAGCTCTTCGAGCGTTTCTACAGGGTAGACAAGGACCGCTCCCGCGCGACCGGGGGGAGCGGACTTGGTCTGGCCATTAGCAAGCAGATAATCGAGATGCACGGCGGCAGCATCTCCGTCGAGAGCGAGGTCGGCGTGGGCTCCGTCTTCGAAATCCGGCTTCCGAAGGCTCCCCTGTCCCGCTCGGTAAGCCATGCGCTGTAGAAAATGCCCCTCGGGAGGGCTCGGTACGCCGTGTTCTCGACGGCACTTGCCCTGACTGCGCGCCGGATGTCCCCACACTGGCAGGGAGGTCTCTATATCGTCGCTGCCCGCCGCGGCGCGTTGGGTGTACCCCGACCTCGTTTCAGGGACGAGGCCCCTCAGCTTCCGCGTCGGAAAAGACGAACCTTCGGAGGATACCGCGGCGCCTTACGACCCGTAACGTGCGCCAACCGGGCCAGGCGTGATCCGAAGGCGGGCGCTTGGCCGTGATCGGTCCCTCAATCCGAAGTCGCCGGCCAACCTCTAAGTGGTTGACTTTCTCGCCGAAGACCTCAGGGCAGTAACGACCAACGAAGACATGGAAAAAAGACCGCGCCTAACAATTTAGCGAGGTCCCCGGGCAGCGAGAGCGTCGCCCTCGTCGCCCTGGGTATTCCCTCATTTGAGCCCGAGGGGCGCCGCCCCAGCACAAAATCTGCTCGAAGACTTCTACAACCTCTACGAAATCCTGGTCGAACACGGTGAAGGAGATGGCGCTCTGCATCTCCAGCACGGCCCTGGCCTTCTTCGTTGCGGCGAGCGTGCTGATCGTGAACCTCCCTACTCTCCCATCAAACAAGAGCCTGACGCCGGGCCCGCCGTCTAGACGCCTGACCTATCTTGGACCTGCACGAAGACCGGCTGGCATCCCTCAGGGCGCGTCCCGGCTAGAGTCTCGACCTGACGACGGTAAAGAACTAGTGCGACAGAGGCCTGACGGAAGTGAACCTGACCCTCGGTCTCTCCTCCGAGAACACCGCCCTGCCCGATCACCACTACTACCATCACATGGTGGAGAGCCTACCCACCGGCGAGTCGCCTCCTTACGCTTCGAGTTCAACCTCTCGGCTCTCGAACAGACGGCCACGAGCCCGCCAGCCGCCTCGGAGCCGTCGTACAAGATCTTGAGGATAAGTACTACCACAGCGGGAGGCGCTCTCGACGGCCGGGACGGCAATCCTGCCGCCCTGATCCCCTACTGGTCGCCCTGCTCGTCCGCCGCGCGGGCCAGGACCCCTGGCATAGGAACCCGCGTCTTCAAGCTCGGCAGCTTTACCCGCCCAACCAGGGCGCGCGCGAGCCCCCCCACCTCGACAGCGCTCTTCAGGTCGATGCGCGCCAGAGTGTAGTAGCCACTCCCGTAGAAGGCGCGGCGCACCGGCCGCCATCCGCTCTCCAGGAGGAAGGGTGTGGACACGTGGTGGGGCGCCCCGCGGTCACTGCTGATCGCCTCCACCCTACCTACGCCCCGTCCGCGGAGGTCCCTGAGCATCCTGACCAGCAGGCGGCGGCACGTGCGCGCATCCCCCCCGACATACGCCAGCAGGACACCTTCCTCGTCGAGGGGCCCCACAGGGTAGCGCGCCGCCCGCGTCAGGCGCTCCGGCGGCCCATAGAACACGAAGCCCTGGACCTCCACACCCCGCCGCACGACGAACCCTGCCGTCCCCCAGCAGGCGTCCAGCTCGCGGAACCATTCCTCGGCGGAGTGCGTCCCCCCAGTCCAGTAGGAGACCACGGCCTCGAGCCCGGGCACCTCCCCGACTTCCTCTGGAGAAATAGCGCTGACCATCGGCACGAAAGAAGCCGGCCTCATCGCTCCGGCCCCAGATCGCGATCCTTCCAGTCCCTCAGCCGCTCCCGAGTCTCGCGTACCTTCCGGCGCAACTCCTCGGACCTCTCCGTCTCCCTACTGGCCTCGTCGGCCACCTGCGTGTCGACGCCGTGAGACACGTCCCGCAGGTAGGGCCGCGGCGCTTCGGCCGCGGTCTCTTCGGTGAAGGAGTTCGAGCTTTCCGCTTCCTGGGTGGTGTCCGGGGGCCGCCGGGCTCCTTCACGGACCTCGGCCAGCCGCTCACGCATCTGTTCCTGGGCATCAAAGTAGGTCTCGCGACCCCTCTCGCGGGCCTCTCCCGCGTGGTTTGCAAGGGAGCCCCTCAGCTCCCTGCCACTCCGCGGTGCGAGTAGTATGCCCGCCAGGATCCCCGCCGCCCCGCCGAGCAAGAAGGTTCTCAGCCGCTGCTTGTCCAGCACCTCTGCCTCCTGTTAGGCCTTTCGGGTTATTCTAACCGCTTTCGGCCCGGGATAGCGAGACGCCGTGGCGGGGGGTGCTGGTCGACGCGCCGGCGTCCAGGAGCAGCGAAGCCGCCCGCCGGCCTGCCCTCTCGGCTATCCCCGAGACGCGGTTGGCCACGATCTCGACAGCGGCGTCTGAGGTGTTCTCTATGGAGAGGTTCTCGATCGCCTGGACGCCGGCCCGCCTGGAGCTCTCGACGATGTAGTCGTGGATCTGGCGTATCTCCCGGAAATAGGAGATATACTCCTCCGCCGGGCGGCGCATCGCGGTACCAAGGGCCCGGATGTAGAAGCGCGAGCGGTGCAAGTGCTCGTCGGAGAGATACACCACCAGCGGGCACACGTTCGGGTGATCCCTGTAGCGGTTCAGAATGATGTCGGGCACCAAGTGAACCCCCTCGATGACGAGGTTCGTCCCCTCTTTGAGGCCCCGATCGACGATGGCCTCGACCCCGACAGCCACTTGGGAGGCCTGTTGCCTGAAGCCGAATAGGACCGTCTCCTCCTCCTCGATCGGCACCCTGACGTCCTCGCGCTTTATCTCGTAGGAGCTCTTGTGAAGCAGGGGGAGGAGGTCAGGGCTGATCGCACGCCGCAACACCTCCCTGATGGAGTCGGTGCCTATGACGCTCTGAATGTTGAGGCGTCGGGCGACGTCGGCGGAGAGCGTGCTCGTTCCGACCCCGGTAGCCCCGCCGATAAGCACCACTACGGGCTCGGTGGACTCCCGCAGGACGCGCCACTTGTCCAATCTCCCTACGACGATGGCGTCCTTTTTAACCAGCTTGTCCCTGACCCGGGCGAGGACCTCCTCCTCCTCGACCGTGAAGCGCTGCTCGGCTAGAAGCTCGGCGCGAACCTCGCTCGCTATCCGGTGTGCTAGCTCGGGACGGGCGCCAGCCTGGGCGAGGGTTTGGGCCAGGATCCCCCGGGAAAAGGGGGTCTCCCGTCCGCCCCTGACTATCGTAATCTCCCGTTCGTCCATGGCACCTTCCCAAAGAAACGGCGAACGTTAGTCGCCGAGGATGCGGAGGCCCCCAAACTTCCTCCCCCGCCGCTTCTTTATGCGGTTGAAGAAGAATAGCAGAAACGCGACCAGTAGCGCCGGCAAATACGGAACAAAGAGACCTATCGCGCCGCCTACCAGCGCCACTACATCCTCGAACGCGCTCAAAAATGACGGGGAGACCCCCGTCGAAGGCGTCCTAGACGAAGGCCGCAGCACGACCTTGAGCACCGCTACCAGGCTCGCAATAACTGCCCCCACGACGAGCCACGGCACCGAATCTATCTCTATTTCTAGCCCCAGCGCCGCCGCGAACAGCACCGCCCCTGAAACGGCCCTGATCGGGACCGCAACGATGTTGAATACCCGCTGTAAGGCCCGGATTTTGTCCAGCGCGATCTCCAACAAAGCGAGCACCCCAAAGACGGCGGCCGGGATCCACCCGTCCACCCCGAACACCTGCGCGGGAAACTCGAAGAGGCCGAAGATAGTAAAGAGGGCAGCGAGCGCGAGTGGCAGGAAGGCCCTTACCCCCGCCACGGAGGCGAGGCCCACACCGAGGCCTACGGCGACGAGCATCTCCATAGGCAGGATTATAGACCAGTACACGCTCGGGCACGGCTCAATCGTGGCTTACGGCTGAGCTATACTTGCCGGACTCTACGTGGCGTTACAAATTCGGAGGATTCGTGTCTGAGACCGTGATGATGGACAAAATAGTAGCCTTCTGCAAGCGCCGAGGCTTCGTGTACCAAAGTTCGGAGATCTACGGCGGCATCCGCTCCTCCTACGACTACGGACCTCTTGGCGTCGAGTTGAAGCGCAACATCAAGGAGGAGTGGTGGCGCCGCATGGTTCACGTGCGCGAGGACATGGTCGGCCTCGACTCCGCCATCATCATGCACCCTAAGGTGTGGGAGGCATCAGGGCACACAGCCACCTTCAACGACATGCTCGTCGAGAGCCGCACGAGCAAGCGCCGCTACCGGGCCGACCACCTCATCGAGGACGCCACCGGCATAGACGCGGAGGGCCTGAGCCCCGAGGAGCTAACCAGGATCATTCAGGAGGACGAGCGGGTCAAAGATCCCGTAGACGGCGGCAGGGACTTCGCGCCCGTTAGGCCCTTCAACCTGATGTTCGAGACCTACATGGGGCCAGTCAAGAGTCCGGAAAACGTCGCATACCTCAGGCCAGAGACGGCGCAGGGGATCTTCGTGAACTTCAAGAATGTGTTCCAGACGAGCCGGGTGAAGGTGCCGTTCGGGATCGCGCAGCAGGGCAAGTCCTTCCGCAACGAGATCACGCCGGGCAACTTTATCTTCCGCACCCGCGAGTTCGAGCAGATGGAGATGGAGTTCTTCGTCAAGCCGGGCACCGACGAGGAGTGGCACGAGTACTGGATCGAAGAGCGCTGGAACTGGTACACCTCGCTCGGCCTGAACCCTGACAACCTGCGCCGCTACGAGCACCCGAAGGAGAAACTCTCCCACTACTCCAAGCGCACCGTTGACATCGAGTACAATTACTCTTTCGCCGGGTGGTTGGAGCTCGAAGGCATAGCGAACCGCACCGACTACGACCTGAAGCAACACGCTAAGTACTCAGGCGAAAACTTAGAGTACTTCGACCAAGCCACCAGTGAGCGCTACGTTCCCTACGTCATAGAACCGGCCGTGGGTCCCGACCGGATAATGCTCGCCTTCCTCATGGACGCCTACACCGAGGAAGAGGTAAACGGAGAGCAGCGCACCGTCCTCAAGCTTCACCCCCGCCTCGCCCCTACCAAGGCTGCCGTCTTCCCGCTCTCCAGAAAGGAGCCCGTCTCAAGCATCGCCCGCGAGCTCTACGACGACCTCAAGGGCGACTACCGTATCTTCTATGACGACTCGGGCTCCATCGGTCGCCGCTACCGCCGTCAGGACGAGGCCGGGACCCCCTTCTGCGTGACCGTAGACTTCGACAGCATTGAGGACAAACAGGTCACCATCCGCGACCGCGACACCCTGCAGCAGGAGCGCGTCCCTATAGGGGCCGTCCGCGAGCGCCTGCAGAACCTGATCGCCGGCTAGCCCACCGGCCGGAGAAGCGCCGTAGAGTTTAGTCTGGCGATTTCCCAGCCGAAGAGGCTCGTCTCAGTCTTCGGGGATCTCGTCGTAGACCATCTTGAGGTCCATGCCCTGCGCGCGCCGGACGAACCTGGAGACCACGTAGATCGCAAGGGCGAGGATGTACATTGTGCTGAGGTAAAGGAAGGACGAGGGATCGTTGATGCCGTAGACGTCGTTGGTGACCCACTGGTAGATGCAGAAAGCCAGGAAGAGGCCGAAAGCGGCTGCGCAGACCGTGATTAGGGGTATACCAAAAACGTTGTAGCGGGCTATGGGTGAGGCGTTGTAGATCTCGGGCTTGCGCCATGGCAGGATCGCCGCCGCCACCGTCGAGCCGAAGAACGTCACCGCGATGACGAGCGTAGCGTTGAGCGTCCAGGTGGCGAAGTCCTCCCCGTAAGCGTAGAAGTAGCTGATGGGGATGGACGGTATGAGCATGAGCAACAAAGCCACGTAGGGGACGCCATTGCGGGTGGTCTTGGAGACCGCCTCCGGTAGTACCCGGTCGAAGGCCGTGGCGAACAC
>DASQVA010000184.1:0-3100 GCA_035641035.1 Rubrobacter sp.
AGATGCTAGCCTTCACCCGGCAGGCGCTCGGCGTCGCCCCGATCTCCAAGCTCGTGTACAGCTCCGACGGCATAGTGGTGCCCGAGTTGCACTGGATGAGCGCCATCGATGGCCGGCGCGTGATCGGTGAGGCGCTCGGAGAGCTGGTCGCGTACGGAGAGGCGAGCCTGACAGAAGCGGAGGCCGCCGGCGAGAGCGTGCTGCGCGGGAACGCGATCCGGCTGTATAGACTCTAGCCCCGTGCCGAAACGCTCCTGCGCCCTAAAATCACGAGGCGGTAGCCCCGGGTCGGCTCATTTTACGGATTTTCGTTGTGACCGGCGTCGTCCGGCGGCAACGGGAGAGCGCCCTGTGGTGCAGCACGCCAATACCCGTTTACACCAGTAGTACACTAACCCACGCGAACAACCCTGAAACATTATAGGAGCGAACTGGCTATTTTGCCGGTATTTTTGAACAGTGGCGAACGCCGGCGACGGTAGGGTTCCGACTTTGCACGGCGGAGGTCAGGGATTCGAATCCCCTCGGCTCCACTTCTAAAGAGCAGGAGATTTGCGGGTAGAACGTGTCAGAGCACGCCAAGGTCGCTACACCTCGCAGCCTTTTTGACGACAGTTTGACGACAATCGAAACCGTTCTGGGAGAACACTTCTTCCATCGCACGCGCGGTATGGCTTCCCATCCCGGGGATCGCGTGGGAATAGGTGTCCAGCGTGATGGCCACGGTAGCGTGGCCCAGGAGTTCCTGGACGTACTTGGGGTGCACGTTGCGAGCCAGCAGCGTCGCACAGGTATGACGCAGGTCGTGGAAACGTATCTGCAGTAGTCCGGCCCTCTACATCATCGGCGCGAATGACCGTCTGCGCAGGTTCGTGGGGTTGATGAGGGTACTGACCCCCGAGGTGAAGACTAGGCCGTGGTCGCGGTAGAGGTCTCCGAGCCGCTCTAGGTCCTCCAGCTGCCGCTCGAGGTGGCTCCTCAAGGTTTCCACGGCCACGCCCGTAAGGTGGACGGGGCGTCGACTCCTCCTGGTCTTCGGTTCTCCCGAAGAGATCCGAGCCCCGCTGCGAGCGTGCGCCTGACCCTGATGACGCCTTCGTTCAGGGCGACGTCCTCCCACTGCAGGGCCAGAACTCCCCCTGCCTCACGCCGGTGTGGACGGCCAGAACGTATAGCGCTTCGAGTCTGTTGCCGCGCGAGGCTTCAAGCAGCTTACGCGCCTCCCCTAGCGAGAGCGGCCGCATCTCCTTCGGGGTCGGCCGCCAGGCCTTGACCGCGTCGGTGACGTTGCGCGGGACCATGTCCCACTGTAGCGCCTGGGCGAGGGCCTTGTGGAGCACCGTGTGGAACTTGTGGACGGCGGCCGGGGAGAGCCCCGAGTCGAGCTTGACGCGGTAGAGCCCCTGCACGTGCGCCGGGCTCAGCTTCGAGCGCTTGACACGCCCGAGCGCGGGATGGATATGCAACCTGACTATCTCCCTGTGACGCTCGGAGGTGCTCGTGCGCACGCTGCCCCGGTCGGAGTCTTCGAGCCAGCGATAGAGGTATCCGCCGGCTGTCATGCTCCCGCCGTCGAACACGAACCCGCCTACGCAGTTCGCGAGCACTCTGGTAGGCTTGTCCGCCACTGCCTTTCGCGTCTTGTCTTGCCGTAGATAATCCTGCGCTCTTGCGGGGTTTGACTTTGATCCTGTCTACTCCCCCGATGGTACTAAGATCGCCTTCGAGAGGACCGTTGGCGCCGCCAACCCCAACATTTGGACTATTAGCTCCACCGGCGGCGCAAATACCAACCAGATCACGGACAATCCAGCGACCGACCGCAATCCCACCTGGCAGTCGCTGCCGACCGCTAAGCTGGACCCTGGCCCGACTCCTCCACCCAATCCTCAAGCCAATACTGCTCCCAAGATCAGCGACTTCAAGCCCGCTCCTAACTCAAGGATCCGAAATCGTAGTCCCCTCATAAGCGCGACCGTCCAGGACACCGAAGATAATCTCACCAAGGCCGACATCAAGCTTTTCGTGGACGGGAACCCGATATCCGGTTTCTCTTACGATTCGACGACAGACAAGCTGAGCTACAAGACCAACCAGCTGGCCCTCGGGGGTCACACTATCAGGATAGTGGCCACCGACAGTAAGGGATTAAATGCACAGGAAACGTGGAGCTTCAGGGTGCGCAGAAACGCAAGGTAACTGACCGAGTAGAGTAGCCGGAAGGATTGGGGCAGACTTGCTTTCGCGAACTGGGGAAGGTGAAGCTTGGGCCAACCACGCAACCGCTGCGTAGCGCAACCATAAAGAGAATTCTGACGGGCGGAGGACCGGGGCATCTCTAGGCTCCGGTCCTTTGTCTTACCCTTATTCATCAACGTCGTGGAACAGGAATTCTCACAGCGTATTGCATTGATATTGACCCACACACGCCATGCATATACGAGCGGTTGAGTAAAACCCTTCGGCGAGACGATATGTACACATCATGCGTTGTGGGTCAACCACACTGAAATCCGCTGTCAGACCTTCGCAAAGAGGGCGTTCTCGGAAGTTCCTCAAGACTTGTTCGTATCTAGCCTATTGGGGGGATGTGCCACCACTGGGGGATGCCGTAAAGTAGCTGCCAAACCAACTATCTGCCCTAGGCAGCAAAACGCCTCGCGGAAGATGCTGCGAGGGGAAAGGATATTCATGCTGGCGAAACCAAGCGAAGTGATCAGGATCGGGGGCTGGCGATCCGATTCCGGCTCGAGGGCGAGGCGTCAGGAGGTTCCGTCGCGGTCTTCGAGTTCGACGTCGCAGCCGGAGCCAGGGTGCCGGTCGCGCACAGCCATGACGCTTATGAGGAGATGATATACGGGCTCGAGGGGGTTCTGAGCTGGACGCTCGACGGAGAGCAGACCGACGTAGGCCCGGGCGAGGTGCTGTGCATCCGTCGTGGAGTCGTCCACCGCTTCGACAACGATCATGAGGTAGAAGCGAAGATGCTCGCGATCATCACCCCCGGCATCCTCGGCCCTGAGTACTTTCGCGAGATGGCCGCTGTCTTGGAGGGCGCAGCTGGCGGCCCGCCCGACCCCGCAGCGCTCGCCGAAGTGAT
>DASQVA010000185.1:0-11227 GCA_035641035.1 Rubrobacter sp.
GAGCTCCCGATCGTGGGCGTCGCCGCGGCGATCGCCAACGCCGTTTACCACGCGACCGGAAAGCGCATCCGCGACCTGCCCATCACGCCGGAGAAGTTGCTGTAGGCCGCGACTCGCGTTACGGTACCGTCATCGAGGGAATTCCGTACGGTAAGAACCCTCCAAACCAGACCTGCTCCTATCTGCGTCAACCCGGCGGGACGCGCCTCCCACCTAATCGACAAACATAGGAGCCCTACCGTTTAGGCGTGCCGCGGGGGTAGAGTTCCGTGGCGCGCACGTTGGCGTCTCCCGCCCAGAGCCCGCAGGAGATGACCTCGTGGGAGTACGCTTCGCGGGTTACGGGATCTACGTCTTCGGATAGCGCGACGCGTTTGCCGGAGAAACGGGCCACCGCCAGGTCGAAGCTGTGCCAGAAGAGGTGTACGGGGCTCTGCTTGCCGTTGAACCGGCCGGCGTATTCTTTGAAGACCTGGTCTACCCAGGAGAGCACCCCGTGGAAGCGCCGCACGCAAGACGCCGCGTCGAATGGTGTTACTGCTATGGCAATGGCCGCAATTTGGGGTTTGGGTCGTTTCGTCTTCCATGTCCCTCAGTGTATCCCGACAACACCAGTGGAACCACTACCCCCCCTTTTTCCGGTTTCTCCGGGGCGTCCCGTGCGGACGATCAAGCCGACGGTGAACGCCCGTCTCGACGCCGCGCCAAAGCCCAGCCTCCGGGCAGCGCCATCGTTGCGATCGCTATCTTAATCAGGTCGCCAACGATAAAGATCAACATCCCTTTAACCAGCGCGGTCTCTGGATCGCCCAGGAATACGGCCAGCCAGGCTACGCCCAACGCGTAGATCACCAGGTTGCCGATCGCCATCGCCAGTGCCGTCCAGACCAGCCGCCGGTCCCAGCCGCGTTCGGCGAGCCATCCCACAAGGCCCGCCGCGAGCACGAACCCAACGAGGTAACCGCCCGTCGGGCCCAACATGTAAGCGACACCCGACGCGCCGCCCGCGAAGACGGGCAGCCCGACCGCGCCTTCTGCCAGGTACAAAAGCAGCGCCAGAGCCCCGCGCCGGCCGCCGAGCACCGCGCCGGTGAAGAGCACCCCGAGCGTCTGCAGCGTCAGCGGCACGGGCCACAGCGGTATCTCGACCTGCGCCGTCAGCCCCACGAAGGCGCTGAAGAGTACGACCAGCGCAGCGTCGAGCAGCCACGAGCGCTGTTGCCGCGGTAGCAGGACGTCCACGAGCGTGCGTGGCTGGGTTACGAGCGACGACATATCTCCTCCTTCGTCAATGTCCGACGTTACAGTTGCGAAGACTTGGCCGAGCGATTTTGCCGGAAAGCCGCTCTACTCCAGCTCCACCTCTTCGTTCTCGACGAGAACATCGAGATCTTACCGTCCTCCTCGACCTTGCCTCGTCGAAGTTCTTTATCGCTTCTATGGGCCCTATGGGGTCGTCCACCGAAACCTCGTCGCCCTCCTCCACGTAGGGGTCGCTTTCCGGATCGAGGCGGCTATTCTGATCTCAAAACCTCTCGGCGATCTCGGCGAAGGCGTCCAAAGAGTCGGGGTTGCTCAGGGAGTCCTTGCTGGCAGCTTCTTCGGGCGGCGTCCCCGAGAGGATCTTCTTGACGGGCACCTCCAGCTTCTTGCCGTTGAGGGTGCGAGGCACATCGGGGACGGAGAAGACCTCGTCGGGCACGTGGCGCGGCGAGGCGTTCTCGCGCACGCTCTTTTTGATCCTCTCTACGAGATCCTCGTCGAGCTCGGCGCCTTCTTCGACGACCACGAAGAGCGGCATGTGCTCTTCCCCGTCCTTCGTGACGTCCACGACGAGGCTGTCCTTGACCTCCTCGATCCTGTGCACGGCCCGGTATATCTCGGCGGTACCCATTCTCACCCCGCCGCGGTTGATGGTCGCGTCGCTCCGGCCGTAGATCACGGCGCTGCCCTCGGGCTTTATCTTGATGAAGTCCCCGTGCGTCCACACGCCCGGGAAATCTTCGAGGTATTCCTCCCGGTAGCGCTCGCCTCCCTCGTCGCCCCACAGGTAGAGAGGCATCGAGGGCATGGGTTCGGTGATCACCATCTCCCCAACCTCGTCGACGAGGGGGTTCCCCTCCTCGTCGTAGGCCTCGACCTTCGCTCCCAAAGAGCGGGCCTGCAGCTCCCCGACGCGGACCGGCTTCAAGGGGACCCCCCCGATGAACGCCGTGCACAGCTCGGTCCCGCCGCTGGTGGAGAAGAGCCACACGTCCTCCTTGACGTGCTCGTAGACCCACTCGAATCCTTCAGGCGGCAGCGGCGATCCGGTTGAGCCTATGCTCTTTAGAGCAGAGAGGTCGAAGTTCCGCCCGGGCTCTATCCCTGCCTGCATGCACGCGGTTATGTAGCCCGCGCTGGTGCCGAAACAGGTCATGCCGGTGTTCTGGGCGAACTCCCAGAGGGCGTTCATGTCCGGGTAGCCGGGGTTGCCGTCGTAGAGGAGGATCGTCGAGCCGCAGAGGAGCCCGCCGGCGAGGAAGTTCCACATCATCCAGGTTGTGGTGGTGAACCAGAAGAACCTGTCCTCTGGCGTAAGGTCCGCGTGCAGTGAGAGCTTTTTGAGGTGCTCCAAAAGGATGCCGCCGTGCCCATGCACGATGGCCTTAGGCAGCCCCGTGGTCCCGGAGGAGTACAAAACCCACAAAGGGTGCTCGAACGATACCTGCTCGAACTCGAGCTCCGCCCCCTCGTGTGCCGTAAGCAACTCGTCCCAGAGAACGTCGTTCTCCAATCCGCTGGTGTCCGGCTCCTCCTGGCCAAGGTACGGCAAGACGACGGTCTTCTCCAGGGAGGGCATCTCCTCTTGCAGCCCCGCCACGACATCGGTGCGGTCGTGGTCCTTGCCGCCGTAACGGTAGCCGTCCACCGCGAAGAGCACCTTAGGTTCTATCTGCGCCAGGCGGTCGACCACTCCCCCCAACCCGAGTTCCGGTGCGCAGATCGACCAGGTGGCCCCCAAAGACGCGCAGGCCAGGAAAGCGACTAGGGCCTCCGGAACGTTCGGCATGTAGGCGCCGACCGTGTCGCCACGCCCGACCCCCAGCTCCTTTAGGCCCGCGGCCAGAGCGGCGACCTTCTCCCGAAGCTCCCGCCAGCTCATCTCGGAGAGCGCCCTGATCTCCGATTGGTGCAAAACGGCCGGCTCCTCGGGCCTCGCCGCGTTTCGGAAGACGTGCTCGGCGTAGTTGAGCTCGGCCCCCTCGAACCACCCGGTCCCCGACATCTCGCGCCCTGCGAGAACCCTTTCGTAGGGCTTCGAGGCTTTAACCTCGAAGTACTCCCATATGGAGGCCCAGAAAACCTCGACCTCTGTCACCGACCACTCCCAGAGCTCGCCGTAGTCCTCGAAGGAGAGGTTCTTCTCCTCCTTCAGCCAGCGCATGTAGCGGGTGATGTTGGCGTTCTCCTTGAGCTCTTCGGAGGGTTCCCAGAGCAGGGTTCCCTCGGCTGCCTCGGTCATGCGTTCTCCTTTCCTCTCGTTCTGTTGGTACCCGGAACGCGCCCGTTCAGGGGCCATCCATCCGTCGCCGACGGTGATGGAGGCGCCGTCGATGAACGCCCTCCGGCGCGCAGAGGAATGTCACCGGTTCCGCGATTTCCTCGGGTTCGGTCAGGCGCTTGATCGCGAATGCCGTAAGCATCACCTTCTCGAGCCATACGTCGCGGCACCGGGCCAACAACCTGGGGAGCCTCTCGGCCAGTGGCCCATGGTTCCCACGTCTCCGACAAATGCCCCAGGGTTTTAAGCTTCCTCGAGTTCGGCCAGCACGGCCCCGCCGGGGACGCCGGCGCCCTCGGCGTAGGGGAGCGATCTCACCACCCCGGCATGGGGCGCCGCCACCGACTGCTCCGTCTTCATCGCCTCCAGCACGAGGAGGAGCTGCCCCTCCTCGACCTCGTCGCCCTCGTCCACCAGCACCTTCACCACCGTGCCCGGCATGGGCGCCGTCAGGCTCGCACCGCCCGCGTCCGCCCCGCCCGGTCCCACCTCGTCCACGTCGGGTGGACGGGGTTTAGAGAGCTCGTAGACCACCCCGCGGAGCGAGAGGCGCACGTCGAGCCCATCCAGAACGAACCCGGCCCTGATGGGGTTGCCGTCCAGCGTGGCGTGCATCTCGCCGTCCCGGAAGGCCAGCACCTCGACGATGGACTCGTCCTCCTCTAGTTGTAACTTAAAGGTGCTACTTCCCAAGCGTTCGGCTTCGACCCGGTGTTCCGCTTCGCCCGTACGGTAGCGCAGCCGGACCGAGCCGAGGTGACGCCACGGACCGGCCGCAACGAAAGGCTCGGCGGTCGTGCGTCCCGATATCAGCTCGCCCGCGGCGGCGAGAAGAATCGCCTCCTCCGGCACGGGAATATCGACGGGGGGCTCCGCCAGCTGGTGCTTCTCCAGGAAATCGGTGGCGGTATCCCCGTCGGCGAAGGCGGGATGCTGTGCGATGCGCTTCAGAAGCGGCAGGTTCGTCGGGATGCCAAGTATTGTGTAGTCCTCCAGCGCCCGGCGAAGCCTCCGGACGGCCATCTCCCGGGTCGGGGCGAAGACGATGAGCTTGGCGATCATGGGGTCGTAATGGACCGAAACCTCGTCCCCGCTCTCGACCCCGACGTCGTTGCGGGTGCCCGGACCACCGGGGGGCGCGAAGGCGAGCAGCCTACCTCCGGCGGGTAGTCCTCCCTCCCCCTCCGCGTAGACGCGGGCCTCGATCGCACTGCCGTGCAGCGTGACGTCCTCCTGCGAGACCGGCAAGGGGTCCCCGGCGGCGACGGTGAGTTGGAGCTGTACAAGATCCAGCTCCGTCACGCGCTCCGTTACCGGATGCTCCACCTGCAGTCGGGTGTTCATCTCCAGGAAGTAGTACTCATCGCCTTCGAGGAGGAACTCGACGGTCCCGGCGTTGCGGTAGCCCGACTCTTGGGCCAAACGCACCGCCGCTGCGCACATCTCCTCACGCAGGTCCGGGTCCAGAGCCGGCGAGGGGGCCTCTTCGATCACCTTCTGGTGCCTGCGTTGGATCGAGCAATCCCTCTCGTAGAGGTGGACGACGTTGCCATGGTTGTCGCCGATCACCTGGACCTCTATGTGCCGGGGGTTCTCGACGAACTTCTCCAGCAGCACCGAGTCGTCTCCGAACGCCGAGGCGGCCTCCCGCTTCGCGCCCTGGAGGGCTTCGAGGAAATCCCGCGGCCTGGCGACGGCTCGCATGCCGCGTCCTCCACCCCCCGCGCTCGCCTTGACGAGGACGGGGAAGCCGATCCTTTCGGCCTCTTCCGCCAGCGTCTCTTCGGACTCGTCTTCGCCGTCGTAGCCCGGGACAGTGGGCACGTCGGCCTTGCGTGCGATCTCTTTGGCTCTCACTTTGAGGCCCATCGCCTCCATCGCCTCGGGCGACGGTCCGACCCAGATGGCCCCCGCCCCCTCGACCGCCCGCGCGAGGTCCGCGCTCTCCGAGAGGAAGCCGTAGCCGGGATGTACGGCCTCGGCCCCGGATTTCTCGATCGCTTCGACGAGTCTCTCGACGTTCAAGTAACTCTCCGTGGCCGGGGCCGGCCCTATGGGATACGCCTCGTCGGCGAGCCGGACGTGCATCGCTGCCTCGTCGATCTCGGAATAGACGGCTACGGTACTTATGCCGAGCTCCTTGCACGCCCGGATGATGCGCACGGCCACCTCGCCGCGGTTTGCGATAAGCAACTTGTCGAAGCTCATGATTCCTCCCTCCAAGCGGGCTTGCGCTTCTCCAGGAAGGCACCCAAGCCCTCCTGGCCCTCTGATCCCACACGAAGTTCGGCGATGCGTCGCGCTGTGATCTCCGTAGCCTCCTCCCCCGCTTCGGCGTCCCTCAGCTCCCGCAAAAGTCCCTTAGTCGCGGCCAAAGCCTCGGGGCCGCCAGCGAGTAGCCCTTCGACCTTCTCCTGCACCACCGCGTCGAGGTCCTCCTCGGAGACCGCCTCGTGGACGAGCCCTATTGCTTGCGCCCGCGCCGCATCGAAGCGTTCGCCGGTCAAAAACAGCGCCCGGACCTGGGAGTGGCCGATCTTACGCAAAACAAACGGGGCGATCGTCGCCGGCGATATCCCCAAGCGCACCTCCGAGAAAGCGAACACCGTCCCTTCCTCCGCCACCGCCACGTCCGCCGCCGCCACGAGCCCGACCCCCCCGCCGATCGCCGCCCCTTTTATCCGCGCCACGACCGGCTTCGGGCACTCTTCGACCGCCCCGAACATCGCCGCGAGGCTCCGAGCGTCCTGCAGGTTTTCCTCGTAGGAGAACTCAGCCGTGTCCCTCATGTACCCGATGTCCGCCCCGGCGCAGAAGAAGTCCCCCTCACCCGTGAGGACGACCACCCGTACGTTACCGTCTTCCGCCAGCTCCTCCATGCAGCGCCTGATCTCCCCGATGAGCTCGGCGTTCAAGGCGTTGCGGGCGTCGGGGCGTGCAAGCGCCACCGTAGCAACCGCGTCCCCGTGCCCTACGCTTAGGTGTTCGTAGTCAGCCAAGACTCTTCTCCTACATCCTGAATATGCCGTACTTGGTTTCTTCGAGCGGCGCGTTGGCCGCAGCCGAGAGGCCGAGAGCCAGGATCATCCTCGTGTCGACCGGGTCTATTACGCCGTCGTCCCAGAGCCTCGCGGTGGAGTGGTAGGGGTTGCCCTCCTCCTCGTACTTCTCGAAGATGGGCTCCTTGAACTCCTCGCGCTCCTCGTCGGTCATCTCCTCGCCCTCGCGCGCGAGGCCCTCCTCCCGCACGGTGAGCAAGACGTTCGCCGCCTGCTCCCCGCCCATGACGCTTATCCTCGCGTTCGGCCACATGAAGAGCAGGCGCGGCGAGTAGGCGCGGCCGGCCATCCCGTAGTTTCCGGCCCCGAAGGAGCCGCCGATTATTACGGTGAACTTCGGGACGTTTGCGTTGGCGACGGCCATGACTAGCTTGGCCCCGTTCTTGGCTATGCCCTCGTTCTCGTACTCCTTGCCGACCATGAAGCCGGTGATGTTCTGCAAGAAGACCAGCGGGACGCCGCGCGATGAGCACATCTCTATAAAGTGCGCCCCTTTCAGGGCACTCTCGCTGAACAGGATGCCGTTGTTGGCGAGGATGCCGACCGGGTTGCCCATGATGCGGGCGAAGCCGCAGACGAGCGTCTCGCCGTAGAGCGGCTTGAACTCGTGCATCCGGCTCCCGTCCACGATGCGGGCTATGACCTCGCGTACGTCGTAGCTCTGGCGGGGGTCTTCCGGCACGATGCCGTAGAGCTCCTCCGGGTCGTAGAGGGGTTCTTCGGGCTCGGTCAAAGTCCAGGGCGTTTTCTTCTCCGCGTTCAGGTTCGCCACGATCTGGCGCACGATCGCCGCGGCGTGTTCGTCGTTCTCGGCGAAGTGGTCGGCCACGCCCGAGACGCGAGTGTGGACGTCGGCCCCGCCGAGGTCCTCCGCGCTCACCTCCTCGCCGGTCGCGGCCTTTACGAGGGGAGGTCCTCCCAAAAATATCGTGCCCTCCTCCTTGACTATGACCACCTCGTCGCTCATCGCCGGCACGTAGGCACCCCCGGCAGTGCAGCTCCCCATCACGGCGGCGATCTGCGGGATGCCCTTCGCCGACATCCGCGCCTGGTTGTAGAAGATGCGGCCAAAGTGCTCCTTGTCCGGGAAGACCTCGTCCTGTAAGGGCAAGAACGCCCCGCCGGAGTCGACCAGGTAGATGCACGGCAGGTGGTTCTGCTCGGCTATCTCCTGCGCTCTTAGGTGCTTCTTGACCGTCATCGGGTAGTAGGTGCCGCCCTTGACCGTGGCGTCGTTCGCCACGATCACGACCTCCCGCCCCTCGACGTGCCCGATGCCGGTGACGATCCCCGCCGCCGGTACCTCTCCGTCGTACATCCCGAAGGCCGCCAGGGGCGAGAGCTCCAAGAACGCCGTGCCCGGATCGAGGAGGCTGTCTATACGGTCGCGCACCGGCAGCTTGCCGCGCTCCTTGTGCCGTTCTTGGGCCTTCTCGCCGCCCCCCCGCTGGGCCTCGTCCACCCGGTCGCGCAGTTTCCCCAACAGCCCTTCGTAGCTCTCGGTGTTGGCCTCGAAATCCGGGCTGTCCGGCGAGACCAGGCTCTTTATGGTGCTCATGAATCCTCCGTCAGGTGGCCGCAGATCCCGGCCTTCATGACCTGTCCTGGCAGCTCGTGCTCCAGCAACTCCTCGAGAAGCTGCGCGCAACCGATGAGCGCCTCCAGGTCTACGCCGGTCTCTATCCCCATCTCGTGCAGCATGTGCACCAGGTCCTCCGTGGATATGTTCCCCGTGGCCCCCGCAGCGTACGGGCTACCTCCTAGGCCGCCCACGCTGGCGTCGAAACGGACCACCCCGACCTCGAGGGCGGCCAAGACGTTCGCCAGGCCCATCCCGCGCGTGTTGTGGAAGTGCAGCCGCAGGGGGACCTCCGGGTACCGGTCTTGGTAGGACTCGCAAAGCTCGCGCACCTGGGTCGGGTAGGCCATGCCTGTGGTGTCGCCAAACGATATCTCCCCGGCTCCAAGCTCGATGAGCCGCCCGCAAAGGTCCAGGACACGCTCGGGAGAGACAGGCCCTTCGTAGGGACAACCGAAAGCCACCGAAAGGACCGCGACGAACGGGATGTTGGCTTCGAGGACTATCTCCGCTATCCGCGCGGATTGCTCTAAGGACTCCTCCACACTCATCTTCACGTTCGATTGGTTGTAGTCCTCGGTGGCCGCGAGGAAGACCTGGATCTCGTCGGCCCCGGCCTCCACGGCCCGCTCGGCGCCCTTCTCGTTCGGGACGATCGCCGAGTAAACGACACCCGGCCGCCGCTCCAGGTCGGCGAAGACCTCTGCCGCGTCGGCCAGGGGCGGGATGGCTTTGGGGTGAACGAAAGAGCTCGTCTCGATCGCTCGCAGGCCCGCATCTGCCAGGCAGTCTATAAGGCGAAGCTTGTCCTCGGTCGGAAGGATCGCGTCCTCAGCCTGCAGGCCGTCGCGCGGGCCCACCTCTTTTACCTTGACGCTGGCGGGAAGATCGTTCATTGCGCCGTGACCTCCTCCCTCGCTTCCTGGGCGCCCTCCTCGCGCAGGAGGCTGCGGGCGATGATCTGGCGGTTGATCTCGCTGGTCCCTTCGCCGATCTCGTTGATCTTCACCTGCCGCCAGTAGCGCGTGACGGCGCTCGTCTCCATGAAGCCGTCGCCGCCGTGGATCTGGACCGCCTGATCCGCGGCCCTCTTGGCCGTCTCCGAGGCGAACACCTTCGCCATACTTGCCTCGCGACCGAAAGCGCGCCCCTGATCCTTGAGCCAGGCCGCCTTGAGGACAAGGTTTCGTGCCAGCTCGATCTCCATCGCCATGTCCGCCAGCTTGAACTGGATGGCCTGGAATTCGGCGATGGAACGCCCGAACTGTTCGCGCTGCTTGGCGCGCTTTAGCGCCTCGTCGAAGCAAGCCTGCGCCAGCCCGACCGAGAGCGCCGCGACCGCGACCCGTCCGCCGTCGAGCGTCTGCAAAAACTGCCTCAAGCCGGCCCCACGCTCGCCGAGCAGGTTTTCCTCCGGCACTCGGCAGTCCTCGAAATAGAGCGGACGCTGGTCGGAGGCGCGCCAGCCGATCTTCTCGTAGCCGGGGCCGCGCGTGTAGCCGGGGGTGTCTTGGGGGATGATGATCGCGGTCAGCTCCGGCCTGTCGTTCTCGCGCGTTCCGGTGCGGGCGATGGCCGTCACGCCGCCGGTGATGTCGGTGCCACCGTTGGTGATCCACTTCTTCGAGCCGTTGATGACCCACTCGCCGTCCTCTAGCTCGGCGGTCGTCCTGGTGCCGCCGGCGTCGGTTCCGGCCTCCTCCTCGGTCAGACCGAAGGCCCAGAGCCTTTTGCCCCCGGCGATGACGTCGCCGAGGAAGTGCTCCTTCTGCTCCCGGGTGCCAAAGCCAACGAGGGGGGAGCAACCCAAAGAGATGTGCGCCTCCATCGTGATGCCGACCGAGGTGTCGGCGCGGCTGATCTCTTCCAGGGCCAGGTTGTAGGTGACGAAGTCGCCGTCGCTCCCGCCGTACTCTTCGGGGACCGTCATGCCCATGAGTCCAAGCTCGGTCATCTCGGCGACGATGTCGTAAGGGAACTTCTGCTCTTTGTCCAGCTGAGAGGCGCGGGGTCGGATCTCGCCCTGCGCGAAGTCGCGGGCGAGATCCCGCCACCGCCGCTGCTCGTCGGTAAGATCAAAGTTCATTACTCTTATCCTCCTCGCTCAAAATCTTGTGGAGCCCCGCCCACTGGCGCGCTTCTCTTCGGAAGACCGGCCCTGTCCTAGGCGGTCTCGACGAGGTCGTGGCGCTCGACGGTGGCCTCGCGGAGCTTGAACTTCTGGATCTTGCCGCTCGCGGTCATCGGGTACTCCTCGACGAAGTCCACGTACCTGGGCACTTTTTGGCGGGCGATGTTCTCGCGGCAGTGCTCCTTGACGTCTTCCTCGGTGAGGGAACCATCCGACTTCAATATTATGGCGGCGGCAACCTGCTCGCCGTACTTCTCGTCCGGGACGCCGTAGACCTGCACGTCGGAGATCTCCGGGTGGCCGTAGAGGAACTCCTCGATCTCGCGCGGGTAGATGTTCTCCCCGCCACGGATTATCATGTCCTTCGTCCGACCGGTAATCTTGACGTACCCGTCTTCATCCATCGTCGCCAGGTCTTCGGTGTGCAGCCAGCCGTCTTCGTCTATAGTCTCCTCCGTCTTGTCGGGCATCTTGTAGTAGCCCTTCATGACGTGATAACCACGGGTGCACAACTCGCCCGGCTCTCCCGATTCGACCTCCTCCCCGGTCTCCGGGTCCACGATCTTGACCTCTACGTCGGGCAGGTTGCGGCCCACGGTCGAGACCCTGCGCTCTATCGGGTCCTCGGTGCGGGTCTGGGTGATAACCGGGCTCGACTCGGTCTGGCCGTAGGCTATGGTGATCTCCTCGGCTCCCATGTCGTTTACGACCTGCTTCATCACCTCCTCGGGACAGGGGCTCCCCGCCATGATCCCGGTGCGGAGGCTCGACGTGTCGTACTTCTCGTACTCGGGGTGCTCGAGCTCCGCGATGAACATCGTCGGGACGCCCAAGAGCGCCGTGCACCGCTCCTCGTGGACGGCCTGCAACACCTTCTCGGCGTCGAACTGCTCGACCGGCACCATCGTCCCCTC